>NZ_JBITWL010000004.1:0-291595 GCF_044543825.1 Gordonia sp. NPDC062954
GGTGGGGCGGGGGGGCTGGGGCCCCCCGCAAACACACCCCCCCCCCCGCCGCCCCCCCCCCCCCCCCGGGGGGGCGCCCCCCCCCCGCCCCCCCCCCCCCCCCCCCCCCCCCCCCCCCCCCGCCCGGCGGCCCGCCACCCGGCGGATTCCGCCCGACCCCCGGATTCGGCGACGACCCTCGCCGCGGCCTGCACCGCACCCGCAACATCATCGTCGCGGTGATCGTCATGATCGCAGTGTTCGCGATCGTCGGCACCTGTTCGGCGAAGGCCATCAACGGGCTCACCGGCGACAACGCCAACGTCCGCAACTACATCACCGCGAATTACCAGCGAGACCCCGCGCTCGACGAGGGCAGCGTCGACGCCTATGTCGCACAGGGCACACCGTCGTCGGTGGCCTCCGAGTTGAGCGGGGTGGAACAGCCCACCGATCAGCGCGCCGGTGACACTGCGAACACCGCCAACGTCGCGGGCACCGAATTCCTGCAGTATCCGGACTACGTTGTCGGACTGTTCCCGCTCGCGGCCGGGACCACCAAGGTCATGCTGAGCCGCGACTACCGATCCGGGTACAACCACTTCCTGCCGTATGTGGGCGGCTTCTGGGTTCCGACACCGAATTTCGGCGGCTCGGGCAGTAGCTACCGCGGCGGCGGCTCAGGAGGCGGCGGCAAATGACCACCAGCTCGACCATCGCACCACCCTCGATCCCCCATCCGACGCGCATCACCATCTGAACCGGAGGACACGTGCTCACCGACATCGTCCGAAATGGCTACGCAGCCGCAGCATACGGCGGGACCGGCATGGTCCTCATGCTGGCATCGTTTGCGGTCATCGACGCCATGACCCCCGGAAACCTGCGGCACCTGCTGTGGGCCGACCGCAACCGCAATGCCGGAATACTGGTCGGCTCCAACGCCTTCGCCGTCGCCATCATCGTCGCGGCGGCGATCGTGGCAAGCGAGGGCCGACTCGTGGAAGGCCTCACCTACACCGTCGTGTACACCGTCATCGGGGTCGCCATCATGACGATCACCTTCTACATCATCGACCTGTTCACGCCCGGCAAGCTCGGCGAGCTGGTCGTCCACCCGGACAGTCACCCGGCGGTGTGGGTGCACGGTGTCGTGCACATCGGGATCGCGCTGATCGTCGCAGTTTCCATCCTGTAGTCACCTTTCGTCTCGACCATGACCGCCACCGATGACTCCGCGCAGCCCGAGCCCGAGCTGACCGACTTCCCGGTCGCCGACGACGCGGCGCGGCCCTCGGCCCGGTGGTCACGTGCGGCGCTGCTCGCCGTCGTCTTCGTCTGCGCGGCGTGCGGCCTCGTCTACGAGCTCGCGCTTGTGTCGCTGGGCTCGTTCCTGATCGGCAACACCGCGACCCAGGCGTCGATCGTGTTGGCGGTGATGGTGTTCGCGATGGGCATCGGGTCGCTGGCCGCCAAACCCCTGCAGTCGCGGCCGATCGTCACCTTCGCCGCGATCGAACTGGCATTGGCGTTACTCGGCGGCTTGTCGGTGATGGCGCTGTATGCGGCGTTCGCCTATCTGGCCCTGTACACGCCCGCGCTGGTGGTGGTCGCGTTTGTGCTGGGCGTGCTGATCGGCGCCGAGATCCCGTTGCTGATGGTGCTGTTGCAGCGCATCCGCCGACAGGACGCCGGCAGCGCGGTCGCCGACATGTTCGCCGTCGACTACATCGGTGCGCTCGTCGGTGGTCTGTGTTTCCCGTTCCTGCTGCTGCCACTGTTCGGGCAACTCGAGGGCGCCCTGGTGGTGGGTCTGGTCAACGCCGCCGCAGGCTCCTTCCTCGTGTTCGGTGTCTTCCGGCACGACCTGTCAGGTCCGGCACGGGCAGTCCTCGGTGTCGCCGCGGTCTCGGTCATCGCTGCACTGATCGCCGGCATGGTGTTCGCCGACCGGTTCGAGGTGACCGCCCGGCAGGCGATGTTCCGCGACCCGATCGTCGCCGCTGAGCGAACTCCGTACCAGGACATCGTGATCACCGAGAGAACCACGCCCCTGGGCCCCGACACCCGGCTCTATCTCAACGGCGACCTGCAGTTCTCGTCGATCGACGAGTACCGGTATCACGAGTCGCTGGTGCATCCGGCGATGGCGGGCACACACCAGCGGGTTCTGGTCCTCGGCGGCGGAGACGGCCTGGCACTACGCGAGGTGCTGCGCTACCCCGATGCCTCGGCGACCCTGGTGGAACTCGACCCGGAGATGATTCGGCTCGGCCGACAGGACGAACGACTGGCACGACTCAACGAGGGGTCGCTGGACGACCCGCGCAGCACCGTCATCACCGCCGATGCCTTCTCCTGGTTGCGCGAGAACTCCGGCGTGTTCGACGTCATCATCGTCGATATGCCCGATCCGGACGAATCATCAACTGCCAAACTGTATTCCACGGAGTTCTACTCGTTGGTCGGCGCCCATCTCGCCGATGGTGGTCGAGCCGTGATCCAGGCCGGTTCGCCGTACTTCGCTCCGAAGTCGTTCTGGTGCATCGGCGCAACCGCGGCCTCGGCCGGTCTGCGCACGCTGCCCTATCACGTCGACGTCCCCTCGTTCGGCGATTGGGGCTACTTCCTCGCCGGTGACACCGAACCCCAGCTCGCCCTTGACCTTCCGGCGCCCCTTCGCTTCCTCGACCAGGCGGAGCTGACCGCAGCATCGGTGTTCCCCGCAGATCGTCCACCGCTGGACATGCCCCCGTCGACGCTGATGGATCCGCGCATTTTGCGCTATGCGCAGTCGGAGTGGGCGGTCTACTGAGTGACGGCCCTCACGGAGTGTGTGGCAGGGTCTCTGGCGAGCGCGGCGACGTCTGCGCAACCGCCCAGTCAAGGGCATGATCGGCGACCGCCTCCCAACCCGGTTCACCACAGGTCCAGTGCGAACGTCCGGGGAACTCATGGAAGTCCGTGACCGCCCCCCGACTTCCGGTACTTGCGGGCGTTGGACTTGTTCACCGCGGCTGGCATGATGTGGTCGGCTCCCCCGGCGATGAACAGCAGTGGCGCACGATCACTCCGGCCGTAGTCTACCCACGTCTCCTGATGTCCGGGAAGAAGATTCGCGAACACTCCGTAACGGAACACCCATGCCCCGGGTGCGGGAATCGCATAGCGATCGTAGACGGCCTGGGACTCCGCATCGTCGAGGGTGTTGGTGAACGCGTAATGCCACTGCTCCGGGGTGAACCCGGCGGCCTTGTGGCGGTTGGACCACCGGGTGAGAATCGGCAGCAGCGATTTGACCTGCGATGGCGGCTGAGTGCGCACGCCCTCGGTGGGCGCGGAGTCGATCACCACGCCGGCGGCGCCAAGCCCACGATCGACGAGTAACTGGGTCATGATGCCACCGAACGAGTGCCCCATGAGGATCGGCGGGGTCGGAAGCGCCTCGACCACACCCGCCAGGTGATCGACCGTCTGCGGCACCGTGAGTGTCGCGATCACATCCGGATTCTCACGCAACGCCTCGACCTCGATGTCGAAGCCCGGATAGGCGGGCGTGATCACCCGGTAGCCCTTGGCTTCGTAGTAGGGCACCCAGTGTTCCCAGGACCGCGGCGTGACCCACAGGCCATGGATGAGGACGATGGTGTCGGGTGTGGCCATGACGGGCTCCGATCCTGATCGGGGTGCGAGGCGAAGCTCGGTGCGATGTGCGCGCGGCCACCCTACGGCCGAAACTGCCGCCCGATCTGGTCGTGCACGCACAATTGTGTGCTCTGCGTGCGGTGACCGGCATGGCCGGCGATGCTCATCACCCGGCGTTGTCGCGGCGCCACTGTGACGGCGAAACACCGAAGGCCATGCGGAATCGTTTCGCGAAGTGGGTGGGGTCGACGAACCCGTGTGAGCGCGCGACGGCTGGAATGGTGAGATGGCGCCGGGTGATCAGCGCATCGCGGGCGCGTTCGAGCCGCCGCCGGATGATGTAGTCACCGAGTGCGGGGCCGTCGTTCGGCCACTCCGCATACAGCTTTCGGGTAGAGATGCTGTGCTGTGACGCTATGAGACCCGCGCACAGGTCGGCGTCGGTGAGGTGTTCGTCGATATAGAGCTTCACCCGCACGATGAGTTCAGTTGACGGGCTGGGTTCGCCCGTCCGGACCGACATGAGCAACAGGGAACGGATGAGCTGGATCGTCGGCGGTGCCAGGTCGGGCAGCATCATCGGACAGGTCGCTCCGACACCCCCGAGGTGGGTCAGGTGCTCGCCGACGAACGCCGACAGCGGGTTGGCATCGTCCAGCCCGTCGATACCACGTCGGACTGTGTCGACCGGGAGAGTGAGCCAGGACATTGGAAAGTCCAGTACCACAGCGTTTCCCGGACCGAACGCTCGGAAGTCGAGGGGTTCGGACGGGTCGGCGACGGCAAGCACGCAGGGATTCGCCTGCGCAAGATCACGTCCACGCCGCAGAATCCACCGGTCGTTGTCGGGTACCGCGACCAAAATCCGGAGCGCGATACCCGGTAACCGTCGATTGTCGGTCACCGCGATGCCGTGATATCGGATGCGGGTCAACCACATGTCATCCCCCATCGGGGTGACGTATGTGTCCGGCGTGCCGACGCAATGCCCGCGGGGCGTCGACACGCCGATGTGATCGGCCAATCGCTGTGGCGCCGGGAGCTGACTCACGGGAACATCACCGCTCCGCGGACAGCGCGAGTTGACGCCACATCCTCGGGCTCATCCCGAACGTCGCGCGGAAGCGCCGACTCACATAGGAGGGGTTGGTCAATCCCCAGCGACGGGATATCTCCGCCACCGATCGGTGTCGGGATTCGGGTCGCGCGAGTTCGTCACGGATACCTTCGAGCCGGGAGGAGATGATCCACTGTTCGATGCTGAAGTCCGCCGCGGCGCAGATCGTGAAGAGCCGACGAACCGAGATGTCATGCGCGGCTGCGATCATCGCCGGCGACAGATCGGGTTCGCCGAGGTGGCGACGAACGTAGCCGCGGATGCGAGGCAACAGCACGTCGGCCATCGGCCCACGGCCGTACTCGATGTCGTATGCCGACGTCAGCAGCGCACGCGCCACATCGATTGCGACCGCCCCCACGGACTCGGCGGTGCCGGGATCGGCGCTGAGCCGATCACCGGCGTCGGTCATCTGGTCGATGCAGGTGCGCAGCAACGGGTACACCGGGCTGGCGGGCAGCCGGGTCGACGCCGCCCGGACCACGTCGGTCGGCAGGTTCAGGTCGGCGAGCGGAACATATAGCGCGCGTGAACTTCCGCGGCCCGGCCAGGCGTATCGGTAGGGCGAGTTCATGTCGTTGACCATCAGGTCGCGCGGCGCCACCGCACGCTGGCGGCCGTACATCTCGTGGCGTGCTGTGCTGCGTTCCTGAACAGCGATGGCCAGCACATCCGCCGGACTCGACCGCACCTGCCGGGCCGACCTGGACAGATGCACCCCGGTCATCTGGGCGCGGAAGATACTGGCCCGGCCGTAGGTGAACACCTCGATGAACGAGTCGGCTGCGGTCGGTTCGTCGAGGTCCACCGTGGTCGGCCAGGACTGCTCGAGGAATGAAGTTCGGGTGACCTCTTCGCGGTCGTTGACCGCAACGTCGGCGGAACGAAACACGATCGCCATGTCTCTCCCTGGGTGACTGGCCGATCCCACAATTGCGACAGCGCTGTGACCAGCAATAATACTGCGTACTTCGACGCCACGCGCAATCTCGGCCAGATCGGTCTCAACCCTCGGCCCGCATCGCCCACCAGGCGTACGGCGTCAGGCCGTAGGTGGTGGTGAAGGCCACCGCGAGTGCGGCGAGATCGCGGAATCCGTGCTCACGCGCAAACACCGCATCAGGCTCCACAGGTGCGGACATCAGGTCATGGCGAGCGCGCGACAGACGTGCCCCGACGATCCAACGCTGCACGTCGACGTCCTTCTCGGAGGTGATCCGGCGTAGCTCACACTCCGTCACCCCGACCGCGTGCGCGACGGTGGCCACCGTCAGATCGAGATCTGCGATGTGGTCTGCCAGCAGAGCGTCGATCCGGTGCATCAACTCCGACCACCCGTCGCTGCGGGACATCGGCTGCCCTTGGCGCGCCTGCTGTCGACCCGTGGGTACGCGTCAGCTACTCACCGCGGTCGCGGCGGACAGGATGATCGCGGTCACCGCGTCCGGCCGCGAAACCAGCGAGGCGTGTGAGGCATCCACCGCGGCGGTGCGTCCGGGTGCTGCACGCGACGCCATGAAGCGTTGCAGCGCGGGCGGGATGACCCGGTCTTGCTGCGAGATCAGATACCAACTCGGCACCGTGGTCCACGAGGGGGCGCCGGACGGTTCGAGGTTGGCCGCCAGCGCCGCCGACTTCTGGTGGGCGTACATGTCGGCGGCCACCGCCGGTGAGACGTCCTGGACAAAGATGTCGCGGAAGTACGGTTGGGCGATGTAGCCGTCGATGTTGCGGCCGGCGATTCCGGTCGGGTCGTTCTCGACCACCTTCACCTGCAGCGCGGGGGGCAGCAACCGACTGCCCGGATAGGTGATCGGATTCAGCAGACCCTGGACGAATTCGCCGGAGGCCGGGGCGAACGCAGCGATGTACACGTTGGCGCGGACGTCGGGATCGTGGGTGTTGGTGATGACGAACCCGCCGTAGGAGTGCCCGACGAGCACGATCGGACCGGGGATATCGGTGAGCTTCTTCTCCAGTTGCGCGGAGTCATAGGCCGGCGACCGGAGCGGGTTGTCGAAGGTCTGCACGGTGTAGCCCTGCCCCCGGAGGTTTGCCGCCACGTCCTTCCACCCCGAGGAGTCGGCGAACGCGCCATGCATGAGCACGATCGTCGGTTTCGGGTTCTGCGCGGACGCGGGCCCCGCTGCCACGCCCAAGAGGAGTGCCAGCGCGGAGAGGACCAGCGCGGCGCGGGTGATCCAGAGACGCAGATCAGGACGGAGAGCAGACATCGGCGACCTTTCTCGAAACCGGATGCGATCACCGTAGGGATGGCCCGTCCCCGCCATCTGGTTGCGCGCGCACGGATATGTGCTGAGCGTGCAGCCGGCCTGTTGGTCTCGATGGTCTCAGCGCATCAGGGATGAGAGTGTTGGAGCCATGTCCGGACAGCTCGCGGTAGCGCTGGCGGTGGTGGCCGTCCTGGTCGTGGTGATTGCAGTGGTCTTGATCCGCACCCGGCGGGTGGTCTCCACCCCCACTGAACGTGCCGTGCATTTCGCCCTGCAGACGGCATCCCGGGCGGCTCGGTCGTTGCGTACCGGGCTCTCGGCGGAGTCGGCACGCGATGCCGTACCGCACCTGCGGGCCCTGACCGCCGCCGATGCCGTCGCACTCTACGACGCGCACGGCGCACTGTTGGCCCGCGAACCCGACGACGATCCGTTCTGGGACACCCAGTTGGTCGCGGCAGCCGCGGACACCGCCACGATCGCCGACGACGACCAGCGCCGGGTGTTGGTCAACGATCCGTGCGGCACGGAGTCGCCGGTACGCGCACTGGTCGCGGCACCCCTCGCAGGCGAGGACACCAGTGTCGGGGTGCTGGTGGTCGCCACCACCCATCGTCCCGGGCCCGGCATGCTCGGCGCGGTCGGCGAGGTCGCCCGGTACGTGTCCAGTCAGATCGAGCTCGCCGAACTCGAGGCGTCCCGGGCACGACTCGATCGCGCCGAGGTGTTGGCGTTGCGAGCACAGATCAGTCCACACTTCATCTACAACGCGCTGAACACGATCGCATCGTTCGTGCGCACCGACCCCGACCGCGCCCGGGAGCTGATCCTGGACTTCGCCGACTTCACCCGCTACTCGTTCCGCGCCGCAGGCGAGTTCACGATTCTGGCCGACGAATTGCGCAACATCGACCGTTACCTGACCCTCGAGCGCGCACGGTTCGGGCCGGCGCTGGATGTGAAGCTGCAGGTGGCGCCCGAGGTCCTCAACGTCGTCGTACCGTTTCTCGCGCTGCAACCGCTGGTGGAGAACGCCGTTCGCCACGGGCTGGCAGGCAAGGGCGGCGGGACCATCACCATCACCGCGGCCGACGAGGGTGCCGACTGCGTCATCACCATCGAGGACGACGGCGTGGGAATGGATCCGGAGCTGTTGCGGTCCGGCGACATCGACGCGCTCGACGCGCCGTCTGCATCTGGTGAACGCAGCGAATCCGACGGGGCGCACGTGGGGCTGACGAATGTGGACCATCGACTGCGCGCCGCATTCGGCAACGACTACGGTCTAGTGGTCGACACCGGTGTGGGTGCGGGTACGCGGGTCGGCATGCGCGTCCCCAAGTTCCGTGCCGGTATCCGCGCGTGACGATCTCGGTGGTGCAAGGAGGTGGCCGATGACCCTCGTCGTCCTTGCCGTCGACGACGAACCGCCGGCACTCGACGAACTGGCCTACCTGCTCGGACGCCAACCCGAGGTCGGCGAGGTGCATACGGCAGGCGACGCCACGCACGCCCTGCGCGAACTCAGCGAGCGGCGTATCGACGCCATCTTCTTGGACATCAACATGCCCGGTCTGAGCGGTCTGGAACTCGCCGGGGTTTTGCGGCAGTACGCCGAACCCCCGCAGGTGGTGTTCGTGACCGCGCACGACGACAAGGCGGTCGACGCCTTCGACGTCGGTGCCGTCGACTACTTGCTGAAACCACTACGTGAGCAACGACTCGAGCAGGCGATCACACGTGTGCTCGCCGGTCGCGACACCGCGCCACGCACTTCCGATCCGGCGGTTCGCGCCGGCGCCACCGACGAGGTCATCCCGGTGGAGATGTCCGGGGTGACCTCACTGGTTCGCCGCGACAGCATCTCCTGGGTGGAGGCGGTCGGCGACTATGCCCGACTGCACTCCGACACCGGCGCACATCTGGTGCGGATTCCGCTGTCCACGTTGGCCACCCGCTGGCAGGATCACGGATTTCAGCGGGTGCACCGCTCCTATCTGGTGGCGTTGCCGATGGTCACCGGTCTGCGCGCCACCGGGTCGTCGACGGTGGTGGCGGTACGTGCCAACGGCGCCTCGGAGGCCGTCGAGTTGCCGGTGAGCCGACGCCAACTGCGCGAACTCAAGGATCTGCTGATCCGCGATCCCATGCGCCAGTATCGTTCCGACGGCGAGCCATGACCGAACAGCCACCCCGCCGCGAACGGGTCGTGCTGTCACAGCGTCGCGGCGCCCGCATGATGCGCACCCGCGTCGAGGTGCAGGAGCAGACCGAGGTGGGTGACGCGCTGGTCCGCGGTTTGATGCGCGCGCAGCTGGGGATCGCGTTGCGGCTGGCAGCGGCCGTGATCGTCGTGATCGTGGCGATCCCGTTGACCGGCACCGTGTTTCCGTGGCTGACCTCGGTGGAGATCCTCGGCGTGCGCCTGAACTGGTTGGTGCTGGTGTTCGCGCTCTATCCGCTGCTCTATGTGGCCGGTCGGATCTATGTGCACTTCGCCGAGCAGGCCGAGCGTGACTTCCTACGGGTCGTCGACGACGAGACCGACCACGAATGAACACCGACGTCGACGCCCTCACCGCGATCGCCCTGGGGCTGGCGGCCATCGCCACCGTCGCCGTTGGCGCCTACGGTGGCCGACTGTCGCGCACCACCTCGGACTTCCTGGTGGCCTCCCGCAGTGTCGGACCGCGATGGAATGCTGCCGCGGTGTCCGGCGAGTACCTCTCGGCCGCATCCTTTCTCGGTGTCGCCGGGCTCGTCGCCAAATATGGGGCCGATGCCCTGTGGTATCCGATCGGATTCACCGCCGGCTATTTGGGGCTGCTGTTGTTCGTCGCCGCTCCGCTGCGCCGATCCGGCGCCTATACCGTGCCCGACTTCGCCGAGTTCCGACTGAACTCCCGCGCCGCACGCCTGACGTCGATGACCGTGGTCGTGGTGGTGTGCGTGCTCTATCTGATCCCGCAGCTGCAAGGTGCCGGGCTGACCCTGAACATCCTGCTCGGCGCACCGGTGTGGGTGGGTGCGGTCGCCGTGGGGGCCATCGTCATCGTCAACGTGGTCGGCGGCGGCATGCGGTCGATCACCTTTGTGCAGGCGTTTCAGTATTGGCTCAAACTGACCGCCATCGCGGTGCCCGCTCTGGTGTTGCTCGGCGTGTTTCTCACCGACCGTGCGGCGTTGGGAGATCCGGTGCCGCCGCGGGTGGATCAGGCGACCACGGTGAATGTCACCACCCCGGTCACGATGACCGTCCCCGAGGTCGACGGACTACTCATCACAGGCACCCTCGACGGCGCGGATGTGGACGCCGCGCCGTTCCCCAGCATCGGCACCCACGAGGTCGGCGCGGGCAGTGTCATCCGACTCGAGGCCGGCGCGGCAACCCCGGTCGTGGATGGTGCGCCGACGACTGGTGAGGGCTGGATCGCCTCGGGCGGCGGGTTGGGTGGACGTCAGCCCCTGTTCGAGGTGTTGTCGCTGATCATCGCCACCTTTCTGGGGACAATGGGTCTGCCGCACGTGCTGGTGCGGTTCTACACCAACCCGGACGGGCGGTCATCGCGACGCACTGCGCTGGCGGTCATCGCGCTGCTGTCGCTGTTCTATCTGTTCCCGACCGTGTTGGGGGTCCTCGCACGCCTGTATGTACCGCAGTTGCTGATCACCGGTACGTCCGATGCCGCGGTGTTGTTGCTGCCCGCTGCCGCCGTCGGGGGGCTGGCCGGGCAGATCCTGGCGGCGTTGGTGGCCGCTGGTGCCATCGCGGCGTTCCTCGCTACCTCGTCGGGGTTGCTGGTCAGCGTCGCAGGCGCGTTGTCCACGGACGTGCTGCGCGGACGAGTGCGCGACTTCCGCATCGCCGCGCTCATCGGCGGTGTCATCCCGATCGGTCTCTCGCTGGCGGCGTCGTCGCTGGAGTTGTCGCGGACGGTCGGGCTGGTGTTCGCCGTCGCCGCATCGACGTTGTGCCCTCTTCTGGTGCTGGGCATCTGGTGGCGCGGCCTGACCGCGCCCGGCGCGGTTGCCGGGCTCATCGTCGGCGGCGTGAGTTCGGGTGCCGCGACCAGCCTTGCGATCGCCGGGGTGGTGAGCAACGACGTGCTCGGCGGTTGGCCCGCGGAGATCATCGGCTATCCGGCCGCGGTGACCGTGCCACTGGCGTTCGCGACGATGATCGGGGTGAGTCTCGCGACCCGTCGCCGAGTGCCCGACGATCTGGCACGGACCTTCGCCCGCATGCACGTGCCGGAGCGGTTGGGCATGGGGATCGAGCGCCTGCCGAGCGAGTAGGCGGTCGGCCGGCGTACAGTGTCGCGTACCGCGCACCACATGGGTTGTTGTGCAACCGATGTGGCCGTCGGGTACGCGACACCGTTGCGGCGCCGTTGGTTCACTCTATGGAGTTCTCAAGGGACGGTTGCGGTCCCGACCGGGATCGGGTGCGTGGGAAGACTTGGCTGCGTGACCTACTCGCCGGTCAGCGTGGCTCAGGCGGCGGCGGGTAGGTTGTCGAGGTTGAGGGTGCGTCGGTTGTAGGCCGGTATCGGCCGCCGGTGCGGGTCGACAGCGACGGGTGGGATGAGCCAGGGATGTCGGTCGTGGCCCATGATCACCTGCCACCCGTTGTGGTGGATGTCGGCATGACACGACGGGCACAGCAGACAGCCGTTGTCCAACACCGTGATTCCACCATCAGCCCAATGCACAATATGATGGCCTTGGCAGCGGGAGGCCGCCACGCCGCATTTGATGCAACACTGATCCCGCTTGTGCAACGCCTTACGCAGATACGCTGGGAACAGGCGTTTGTCTTTACTCATCTCCATCGGCACCGCCTCACCATCGACGATCGCGACCGTCGCGGTGGTGTCGCACGTCAACGTGCGCAACATGGCTTCGGAGATCGACCCCATGAACGGCAACTCGGCCAAATCAGGAGTATCAGCGGGCACCGACACCAGCAGCTGGTGACGGGGCGCCGAGGCCGCATCACCGCTGCGGGCAGCGATATCCAGCAACGCTTCGAGGGCGTCGGCATGCCGGCGCTCGGTGGAACGCGCATCCGGTGAGCCGTCGGGTTCAGGGCGCGGAGCCGCCAGCTCTTCCATCGCGGCCGAGAATTTTTCGCCGACTTCGGTGTTGAGGTCGGCGCGTACCTGCAGCCGCCCGTCACCATCGACATCGTGGACGAGCGCGTTGAGGTTGCGGTCCTCGGATGCCGGTAACCCACCGGTGTCGGCGGCGGCCTGGTTGCCCAGACGACGCGCACGTTTACCGATGTCGGCGGGGGTGGCGCCGGAAAAGAATTGGGCGAGAAGTTCGGTCACGATGTTTAGACGCGCCACATCGTCGAGCGGTTCCGCCGATCTTTTCCCGACATGATCGACCCCTTTACCCACCGCATCCACATGTTCGGCGGAGATCGCCCCATCGGCGGCATGCGCGCCCAGAGTGGGCAGCTGCGCACGGGCAGTGGCGATACGGATCAGACGGGACGCGACCGCCGGCGCGAGCCCCATCACGATCAACAACTCACTCAACTTGCGGCCGTGGTCACGGGCCACACCCAGTCGGTCCAGATGGCCGACCACCGTCGCAGCGTGATGGTCGATCAGATTACGCAACGTGACCAGAGCGGTCATCGCATCAAACGCCGCACGCCCCGACATATCGTCGGCAAAGTGCAGGTCACGAACAGAATCAGTGATGGTGGTGAGATCCCCCGAAGCTCCCATGACTCCACTATGGTCGAACACCAGTTCGATGTCAAGGAGTTTCTTGAAAATAGTGCAGAAGATTTTTGAGCGGGTGGGGTGGTTTCGATATGCGGCGGGCTCGCAAGCTCGCACGCCGCTGCTCAACCAGCGAGGGGGCGGCGGGCTGAGGCACTCGCCTCATGCCCCCTGTGCGGCCGCGAGACTTGGCGAGGGGTTCCCCACCCAACCGCTCGTCGGCCGCCATCGACCGTCCGTCGCACAGTCTCACTACTTCGCCGTGTGACCCACAACACCCCATTCTGCTGTGACTTGCACCTCAATACGCTTGCCAGTCGAGAGTCATCACAGACATTCAGGAGGTAGGCGTGTCCACGATCGAACATCCGCCCGGCTCGGCGTCGCATTCGCCGACCGGCGAGCAGTGGCTGGAAGTCCAGGCCAGCCCGGAATTCCAAGACCTGCGGCATCGACTGCGCCGGTTCGTCTTTCCGCTGACGGCGTTCTTCCTGCTGTGGTACGCGCTCTATGTGCTGCTCGGGGCGTTCGCCACCGACTTCATGGGCACAAAGGTTTGGGGCGATATCAACATCGGCCTGATCCTGGGCCTGCTGCAATTTGTCACGACCTTCGTGATCACTGGGCTCTACGTACGGTTCGCCAACCGTGACCTCGACCCGCGGGCCACCGCTATCCGCGAGAAGATGGAAAGCGAGATCAGCGCATGACCACGATCAATCTGGCTGCGTCCGTCGGCAACCCGGTCGCCAACATCTCCATCTTCGTAGCGTTCGTCGCCGTCACCATGTACGTGGTGATCCGGGCGAGCAAGAACAACAAGTCCGCAGCTGACTTCTTCACCGGCGGCCGTGGCTTCTCCGGCCCACAGAACGGCATTGCCATTGCCGGCGACTATCTGTCGGCGGCCAGCTTCCTCGGCATCGCCGGCGCCATCGCCGTCTACGGCTACGATGGCTTCCTCTACTCCATCGGCTTCCTGGTCGCATGGCTCGTCGCCCTGCTGCTGGTGGCCGAATTGCTCCGCAACACCGGCAAATTCACCATGGCCGACGTGCTGAGCTTCCGACTGCGCCAGCGTCCGGTGCGGTTGGCCGCGGCCATCTCCACGCTGATGGTGTCGCTGTTCTATCTCCTCGCCCAGATGGCCGGCGCCGGCGGTCTGGTGGCGCTGCTGCTCGACATCGAGAGCCGCGTCGGCCAGTCGATCGTGATCGCCATCGTCGGTGCGCTGATGATCGTCTACGTCCTCATCGGCGGTATGAAGGGCACCACGTGGGTGCAGATCATCAAGGCCGTCCTGCTGATCACCGGTGCCGCGGTCATGACGTTCATCGTGTTGGCGAAGTTCGGTATGAACGTGTCCAGCATCCTCGGCTCTGCACAGGATGCGATCACCGGGTCGTCGGATGAGAAGGTCGCCGCCCGTGACGTTCTCGCCCCCGGCGCCCAATACGGCGGATCGCTCTCGTCGCAGATCAACTTCATCTCGCTGGCGATCGCCCTGGTGCTCGGTACCGCAGGTCTGCCGCACGTGCTGATGCGCTTCTACACAGTGCCGACGGCCAAGGAAGCACGCAGGTCGGTGGTGTGGGCCATCGCGCTGATCGGCGCGTTCTACCTGTTCACCCTGATTCTCGGCTACGGCGCCGCCGCCTTGGTCGGCCCGGACGAGATCATGAACGCCGCAGGCGGACAGAACTCGGCAGCACCGCTGCTGGCCTTCGAACTCGGTGGCGTGGTACTGCTCGGCATCATCTCGGCGGTGGCGTTCGCGACCATCCTCGCCGTGGTCGCCGGCCTGGCCATCACCGCGTCTGCGTCGTTCGCCCATGACATCTACGGCAGTGTCATCAAGCGCGGCCAGGCCAGCGAGGACGACCAGGTGAAGGTGTCGCGCTACACCGTTGTGGTGCTGGGCATCATGGCGATCATCCTCGGCATCCTGGCCAACGGTCAGAACATCGCCTTCCTGGTGGCCCTGGCGTTCGCCATCGCCGCAGCCGCGAACCTGCCGACGATCCTGTACTCGCTGTACTGGAAGCGGTTCAACACCCGCGGTGCGCTGTGGAGCATCTACGGCGGCCTGATCTCGACGATCGTGCTGATCATCTTCTCGCCGGCCGTTTCCGGATCGGCGACCGCGATGATTCCCGGCGCCGACTTCGCCTGGTTCCCGCTGTCCAATCCGGGCATCATCTCCATCCCGGTGGGCTTCCTGCTCGGCATCGTCGGCACGCTGACCACGCCGAAGGATGCCGGCACCCCGGAACGTAACGCGGAGATGGAAGTTCGCTCGCTGACCGGTGTCGGTGCGGAAAAGGCGGTCGCGCACTAGGTTTCGCGGGGTTCCGTTCCACCGCTTCGTTCCCGCTCTCTCGCTTGAGGGAGCGGGAACGATGTGCGTCGTCGGCACCGACGGCCAGGATCAACGCAGGTCGGCTCGGGTCGCGCGGGTTGGCTCGGATCGCGCGGGCGGTCGACGACCTGCGTTTTATCGGCCGACCCGCGCGGGCGAAGACGACCCACGGCAGGCGGACCAAGCCGACGAAATCGTGCGATGCCTGGACCATGCGCTCGGGTTGGTCCGCCGGCTATTCCCTGCTCGGAGAGATCGGCCCAGGGGCGCATCGGCTCCCGATGTGCAACCACTGTCAACATCGTTGTAATGCATCGATACTCAGGAAGGCCGGAAATCACCTTGCGCCATTGACGACCTCCACGAATAGTCCGTGGCCGAAGACAAGCACCGGGCCGCCTGGGTTCACAGTTACACAGAGGATCAGCGTGAGCGCCCACACATTGGCTGCCGGGTCTGCTCAGCGCAACGCGATGATCTCGACACCCGAACTATCGTCGTTGTCAGAACGCCGGCAGAGCATCAGAACGGCGCCCGGAACCGGAGTGATACCGCCGGGTCGTCGGCCACACGGTGAGGGTCGTCGACTAATCGAGTTGTCGGGGTGCACCGTCACCAGCCGGTACAGTCCGTCGACGGCGAACTCCGTTGCCGTCATCAACTCCTCACCAACCGTCGCCCACCGAGCAAGGTTCAGCGCCGGGCTCGACCATGAAGTCCAAGCTTCGAGGCCATCGATCCGGCGTCGTTCACCGGCGGGCATCGTCAGCACGTCGGTGAAATCATCACCGGGGTGCGCCATCAGCTCCGCCACGTCGCCCGGAATCAGTCCCTCCTCCGGAGACAGGTGAAGCCAGTCAACCTGTCCCCAGTCGACTCTCGCCGTCGCCGTCGCGGTGTCGACGATGGCCAGGGCCTCGTTGTGCCGACCCCGATCCAAGGTGTAGCGGACCGCTATTCGCGACCCCATCACCGCGAGAACGTCCCACATGATGGCGGCGTCGACACCTGCCCATCGGGAGAGGTCGACCCGTATCCGTTGTGGCGTACCGGTTTCCATGTCAAAAGAGACGGCCGAGACATCCTTCGGTCCCGGGCACAGCTCGAGCACGACCACCGAGCTGGTCACGGTGGTGGCGCTCCAGAGGTCCGCGCACTCACGCACCGGCCGACTCCATCGAACGTGTCCGGTCCGGATGTTGAGGGCGCCGATCCGCGCATCAGTACCCTCGCCACGCACCACACCGACGGCTCCGTCGCCATCCGACACCGCTCGCGCCCGTATTGCCCAGCCCTCGGAGTTGGTCCACAGGTGTCGGCCGGTCATCGCGTCGAATGCGGTGAGGCCGGCATCGGACTGCTCATCGAGCGCGGCAGGCGTGTACTCATCGTCGTCGGCACATTGCACGATGACGACGCTTTCGGCGTCGGTCCCGGTGGACCACGCCGAATAGGGGAAGCATTCCTCCGAGAGTCCGTCGGTCGAGAACCGCCAGCGTTTCCGACCGGTTGCTCCGTCGTAGGCGGTTACGGCTTCCTCGTCGACGGTGACGAATCCAGGGCCGGCCGGGACCACGCGCTGCGAGAGCGCGCTCCGGAGTCTGTAAGCCACATTCTGACCGAGCGAAGTCGGGATCGCCGGTATGGCGATCGGTTCTGCCTGTGCGGCGTCGGCCCCCGTACCCGACCCGGTCGCGACGCCAAAAAGGGTCACCACCAAAGCGACGACGAGTCCGATGATGGGTCCCGCCCATCGGCGCTTCTGCCCAGGGGTCGCGCGAACGTCATGGGTGAGCGAGGCGGCGAGTAACGCCAGCGATGCCACGGCGTAGAGCACCCAAGCCGTCCGGGAGAGCACGACCACCGAATGCGCACCCGGCCCTGAGAGCACGGATACAGCGGCCGGCGCGGATTCGCCCAGAAAGACAAACGCCGCCAGCGCTGTGGCACTTGCGGCCAACCCTGCCGCCGGCATCGTCATCGGTCGTCCGTGCACCAACACCCCAGCGAGCACGATGACGGTCGCGCCCACCGTCAGACCGATACCGAGCGAAACCGCCAGGTACGTGGTTGCGGCGTGGAAGTCACCTCCAACTCGATTGGCAGGCTTCCGGAGCACGAGTGCAAGAACCGCCAGAACGGTTGCGCCGACAGTGGTGCCTACGGCCGTTCCCACACAGACGACGCGCCACATGGCCCTCACCCCCCGATCGATTCGCTGCAAGACCCAGGCTCTACTGCCTGAGCCCATCCCTCCCCCACAACCAATGCGGGATCCTGGCACGAGAGTGCCGCATCAGCGCGGAAAGCGCCTCGCGCTGTCGTCCGAGCGAATGACCAGGTGCGCGCGGCCGATACGCTCATTCCGTGCCGGTAGAGACAAAGGAAGAGCTCAATCGCCCCGACGACGACGCCGTTGGAGCCGAACATAACCAGGTGATGCCGCAGCCGGGTTTGTCACTCGGCATCGTGGTTGGGTTGCCCGTGGTCGCGCTTGGGACGTTGGGCTGGGCGTGGTTGAATCGCACGACACCTGTAGTGATCGATGGGCTCAACGACACGCTGTCCGTTCTACGTCAGACGACGGCAATGGTCGGTGTGACCGCGGGGCTGGTCGTCGCATATCTCACTGCCGGCGCCTACCGGGCCGTGAACAGTACGCGGACCAAGTTCATGGCGTACACGTCCCCGACGCTCGTGGCCGCCGCCATCGCCGGGTTCGTCGCGTGGCGTCGATCGGACAGCAGGGATGTATTCCAGGGCGCCGCCACCGAACAGGCAATCCCCGGTTCGAGCAACGTCCAGTCCGCCGCCAGTGTCGCGTGGGTGATCTCGTGCATCGCCCTCGTTGCGCTGGCGGTCGTCGCTGCCCGCTCCTACTTGCCGTTCTATTACCTGTTGTCGGACGAACCCGTTCCCCGTAGACCAATGCGCACAGCGATAGCGACGCTGCTTGCGGCCGCGGTAATCGGTAGCGCGACGCTCGCCATCGCCACCTACCGGCCCTCGCCATACGAAGGCGAAACCGCTGCTGGCGTGTCGATCCCACCGCTGCCTGATAGCCCCGGCCGAGAAGGGTACACAATCGAGCCCTCCCGCGACTTCACGATCGCCGGGGCGGGATACGCGGTGGTCGCTTCTCATACCGATGGTGTCGCCACCAAGAGCCACGAGACCATCGAGGGACACGGCGGCTCGGACGGCGAGCGGCTGTGGTGGTTCGCCGCGCGCAATAGTGACGTGCTGGATTTGACGTCCACCGGCACCGGCGAGTCCTCTGTGCTGATTGCGCACATTTCCGGTCAAGGCCAGCAAGGTATAGCGGGAGAACCGTTCATCGGCCTTGATGCCACCACCGGCGAACGTTTGTGGACCAAATGGTTTACGTCGCTGCTTGACTCACGCCAACCGTTTGTCATGGTCGCCGACGACGTGCTTCTCCTGCGCGATCAGTCCGATGAGGCACCGGCGACCACGGTCGCCGCTCCACACGAACAGTGGACCGCGATCTCACCGCGAACCGGCGAGGTTATGTGGACCCGCCCCCTCCCGGACCACTGCGAAACCCGGGCCCGCGCCGCCGACAACGCAATCGTCATGACGACGTGCGACGGCGACCCCGACCTCATCGCATCAGTTCTCGATCCGAGGACCGGCGATGCACTCCGCGAGATCCGAGAATCGTACCTTGGGATCGACATTGCGCAGGACACCATTGTGTCTCTGGCAGATACAAGGGGTACCCACGCTGTGGTGACCTTCAGGCCAACATCGGGTCCCTACACAGACGGAGTGCAGGCGCTCGTCGACATCGGAACCGGCCGCGTCGTCCACCGCTTCCCGGACGCTGCTACCGCCCGGTTCATCGACGAAAGTTCAATACTCGTGCAAACGTACCGCATGGGGCATGGGAACTACTCACTGTCGATCTTCGACAGTGGCTCTCGCACAACAACTCCCACCGGACTTTACGTGGGTGACAAAACCTACAGCGGTTCACCACCCTGGGTGGCGCTCGGCGACAGCTGGCTGGGCGCCGCAGCGGAAACACCTGTAGATATTGCTGATTCACGGGTGGGCGCCGCACGATGGGACTATTCCGCGTGGGTTGTCGACGAGGCCGGCGAACACACCCTGCTGCCGAATCCGTGCAGTTCATATGACGGCGGGCTTCCGCAGTTGATGCCGGGGGCCTTACTGATCGGCTGCGGGAATGAACTCACGGCCATGAACTAACCTCAGCGCAGGCCCAGGATCTCGACTCCCCGACGACGGGGCTCGTCGCGGCGACCCGGGTAACACACGAGCACGACCGAACCAGGGACCGCAGTGATCCCACCCGCGGTTTCGTCGCCACATGGCGACGAACGTCGTTCCACGATCGTGTCACCGGAAACAACAACGAGCTCGTAGTTCTCGTCGAAGCTTGCGGCGGTGGCGACCTGGTCACCGATCTCCGCCCAGAGCTGATCGTCGGCCACATCGTCGTCGATAACAGTCATCCGTACATCTGAAATCCGTCGAGTCTGCCCACCGGGCATCATCAGCAGTTCCACATAGTCCGGATACGAACTGTCGACCAGCTGGGTCAACGGGCCGGGATAGCGGTCGTCCTGCAGATCACTGGTGCTGGGAGCTGAAACATCGCCAGGATGTGATCTGTAGGTCGCGTTAGCGGCATTGACAATAACCGCCGATTCCCGGCTGTACTCGTCGTCTGGCCACATCTGAATTGCCACGGAATCGTCGTTGACCGCAAAGATCTCAGCGTGAAGGCGCTGCGCCGCCACCAGATCGGGGGATACCGCCAGCCGCACCCGCCGCTCATTCCCAGTAGTCGCCTCGAACACGTGGACGGCCACCCGACCACGCTCCTGACACGACTCGACAACAACGACCGAATGATCGGCTGTCGCCATGCCAACGGGGTCGAAGCAACTCGGCGCGGACCGGCTCCACAAGATCGCTCCGGTTCTGGCATCCAACGAACCGATCTCGGTATCACCGTAGGGATTACGGAGTACCGCGACGGCTGCACCAGTGGTGACGGCACGTGCCCGCACCGTCCAGTTCTCGGCATTGGTCCATAGATGCTCACCGGTCATCGCATCCACGCCGGTGATATAGCTATAGGTCACGTCGTCCTCGAAGTACTCGGTACAACCGATCAACACGACGCTCGTCGGCGTCGTGCCCGTCGACCTCACTCCATTTGACGAACAATTGTCACGCACGTCGGCCGACGTAGTCCACCGACGAGCCCCGGTTCCGCCGTCGTACGCGGTCACCCTGTCGCCGTCGTTGGTGACGAAACCCGGTCCGGCAGGTATCACCTGCATCGGATCCGCGCTCTCCAACCGATAGGCGACCTGCGACCCGACTGTCGTCGGCACAGCCGGAATCGGCACCGCCTGCACCGACGTCTCATCGCTTGCTCTGGCTACCGCAGCGCCACCCACCGCGATCGGCACGATCACCGTCACGATGACACACGCCGCGACAAGCACAAACGGAGCACCTCGGACGCCTGATTCAGGCTGAGGCAGCACCGATCCTGCGAGTAGCGCGAGAGCCGAACACGCCAGCACGAGCCAGGAAAGCTGCGCGATCGAAATGACCGGACCTGCACCTGGCACGGACAAAGCGGACCGCGCGGCGTCCGTGACATCGGCGAGGTACACCCAGGCTGTGACCCCGGCACATGCGAAAAGAAGCAGCGCTGCGGGCACAGCCATCTCACGGCCACGGATCATCAACAAGCCCACGGTGGCGATGATCAACGCGACCACGCACACCAACGCCAAGGACGCCCCGAGAAAAGTCGTCGCCGAGGTCAGATCCCCACCGATCAATCGGTCCGGCCGACGAGACACAAAGGCGTACAGCGCAATCAGAACTGCACCGATAGCCAGGCCCGCGGCACACGCAACCCAGATCCCACGCCACACGGCGTCGGAGACAGTCCGCCGCACTCAGCTCTCCTGAATCCGCGCGAACGGCTGTGCCGCTTCAAGTTCGAACGCCAGCTCCAGCAACAGCCGCTCCCGCCCCAGGTCGGCGCCGAAGTGGATGCCCAGCGGCCGGCCGTCGGAGGTCCGTCCCAGCGGTAGACTCATCGCTGGCGTGCCCGACGTATTGTTCGCAGGCGTGTAGGCGACGTAGTGCACGAGCCGCTCGAAGATCACGTCGAAGTCGCCGCCGGGATCGAGGTAGCCGATCCGTGGGACGGTGTGCGACAGCGTCGGCGACAGCAGCAGGTCGAAACGGTCAAAGACGGTGCGGAACTTCGCTGTGGCCCGTTTGAGCCCGATGATCGTCGCCGGGGTGCGCCAGAACGCCCGCGCGTATCGCCGCGCAAGTCCCCGAGTGAACGGGTCCAGGGCCGCTTTGTCGAAGTCCTTGCCGACCATGAGTTTTCCGGCGCGGTCCATGGTGAACGCGAGCATCGACCAGTAGTCGGTGAATTGCCGGACGAAGGTCTCGTCCAGCGGGACCGGGGTCGATTCCACGTGGTGGCCGAGCGACGTCAACAGTTCGACCACCTCGGTCATCGCAGTGGCGGTGTCGTCGTCGATCGGGGCGCCGGTAACGGTGTCGGTGATCAGTCCGATACGCAACCGGCGCGTTCCCGGCCCTTCCACCAGCCCGACGCGGGGCAGGCCTTCGGGCGCGCGGAAACGTTCGGCATCGTCGATGAAATGCGCAGTGTCACGCACGGTTCGACTCAGGATGCCGTTGGAGATGATATCGACTGGCAGGATGCGTCCGGTCGGCGACGGTTCGACACGCCCGCGCGACGGCTTCAGCCCGACCAACCCGCACGCCGCAGCCGGTATCCGGATCGAGCCGCCACCATCGTTGCCGTGCGCCAGCGGCAGCGCCCCGGCGGCAACCAACGCGGCCGAGCCTCCCGACGAAGCGCCCGCCGAATAGTCGGTGTTCCAGGGGTTTCGGGTGGGTTCGCGGTCGACGAACTCCGTGGTCGCGGTGAGCCCGAAGGCCGGCAATGTCGAGGCGCCGACGATGTTCACGCCGGTCGACAACAACTGCTCGGTGAACGGCTCGTTGCCCTTTGCCGGCAGATCGGGCATCGCGGCCGACCCGTTGCCCACGGGCAACCCCTCGAACAGGGTGTTGTTCTTGATGATCGACGGGACTCCGGCGAACGATCCGCCGGGGATGCCCTCCCCGACCGCCCGCTTGCGGGCCCGCTCGCGATCGTCGACGGCGACCGCATTCAGATGCGGCTCTACCGCATCGATGCGGGCCAGAGCGGCCTCCAACGCCTCAGCGGCCGATATCTCCCCGCCGGCGATCGCGGCGGCGATGCCCACCCCGTCTCGATCGCCGAGAGCATCATCGCCGAAGGCATGCACGTGTCGCATGCGCCGACCCTAGCGCGATGTGCCGCGCGATTCGGTCATGCGCATGACATCGGCGGCCAGCGTCGCGGCGTAGGTGTCGTCGAGCCCCAGGCCGAACACCGCGTGGTGGTAAAGGGGCGCGATGACATGGTCGAGGATCTGCCGCACCGACGGCGTCGCCTCGCCGCGCTGGGCGGCCCGATCCACCATCTGTTCGGCCTGTTCGCGCCGGATCTCCCAGCACGGGCACTCCTCCACTACGTCATCGCGGGCGAACACCATCGCCCGGAGGTAGGCGCGGCGCTTGGGCCGACCGATGTCGGCGGCGATGATCCGTGACCACTCGGCCAGATCAGCGCCGAGATCGCTGGTGTCGGGTAGCGGCTCACCCTGGGTGAGCGCTGCGACGGCCACCTCACCCAGCAACGCCTCGATGGAACCCCATCGCCGGTAGATACTGGTCGGATTGACCTCGGCCAACTCGGCGACCTCGGGGATCGTCATGGTGTCACGCCGACCTGCGCCCACGAGCTGACCTACCGCGGCATAGACCGCAGACTGCACTCGCGCGCTACGTCCGCCGGGCCGACGCGCCCGATCACCCGCGTCCGGACGCGATGCGGCGGCATGGGAACTACTCATGCGATCCATTATTGCAAACCAAGTTGCTTTAGTGGCGGCCTCTGGATACGTTGAATCTAACGCAAATGTCTTTGCTTTAGGAGTGGCGATGCCCCGGTTACACCCGCACCGCGCGTTCTGGGTGGTCACCGCCACGTTCGTGATGGTGCTCTTCTCCTCTGCGGCACCCTCGCCCCTCTACCCCGTCTATCAGGAGCTGTGGGGCTTCTCCGCATTCACCCTCACCGCGGTCTTCGCCATCTACGTGGCGACGATGCTGATCAGCCTGCTCACGGTGGGCGCGCTCTCCGACCACATCGGACGACGTCCGGTGCTCGCGGTGGCGCTCGCGTTGCTGATCGCGAGCATGGTGCTGTTCGTCGTGGCCGACAACGTCGGCGTTCTGATGGCCGCACGCGCCCTGCAAGGCCTTGCCACCGGCGCCGCGATGGGCACCCTGACCGCGACCGTCGTGGACCTGCAGCCAACTCCCCGCCTCGGCTCTGCCATCACCGGCGCCGCGCCGGCCATCGGACTCGCCGGCGGCGTCGCGATCGCCGGACTGCTGGTCGAGTACGCACCGGCACCACGGTTCCTCGTCTACGAGGTGATCCTCGGACTGTTCGCCGCGCTCCTCGTAGCGTTGCTGGTGGTCCCCGAAACCTCCGAGCGCGTCGGCTTCACCTCCCGACGACACCTTGTCGCCACCCTCTCACCGCAGGTGACCCTCCCCTCGTCGGTCCGCCGGGTGTTCGTCGCGGCGGTGCCCGCGCTGGTCGCGACGTGGTCGCTCGGCGGGCTCTACCTTTCGCTCGGGTCGTCGGTGGTGGCGCGGGTCTTCGGCGTCGAGAACCACGCCGAGGCAGGCGTGCTGCTGTTCACCTTCTTCGCCTCGGCTGCGGTCACTTCTCTGGTGATCACCGGTCGCGAAGCCGCCACCAAGCTGGCCTTCGGCTATCCCGCGCTCACCGGTGGTGCGGTCATCTCCCTGTCGGGCGTGCTGTCCGAGGCGCTGCCGCTATATGTCGTAGGTTCGATCGTGGCCGGATCCGGATTCGCCGCGACCTTCCTCGGCGCACTGGACAGCATCGTCGCGGCAACCCCGACACAACAACGCGGACAGGTCTTCTCATCGGTGTTCGTCGCCAGCTACCTCGCGTTCAGCCTCCCTGCGGTGGTGGCCGGGCTCGTCGTGTCCCATGCGGGCCTGCAGGCAACGGTCGTCGGGTACGTGGCCTACGTCCTGACGCTGGCGATCCTCGGCGCGCTCGTCAACGCGGTGCGACGCCGGTCGACGCGACGCGACGCCTCAGCAGCAGAGGCAGCCGACCACGCGATCGCGGCGCCTCGCTGAGGAGCTCGCACACACGCAGTCGCTCGGTCCCGAACGTCACGTACCCGCGTCGGACTCCCGAGCACCGACGATCCGCGCAGCCATATCTGCATGGAACTCACCGATCTGCTCGGGTGTCATCGCACCCGATTCCCGGTACCAACGCGCGACGTCGACGCCCATCGACAGCAGCAGCGTCGTCGTCGCCTTCGGGTCGTCGACGTCGAAGGCCCCGTCTGCGATACCCGCGCCCACAATCGCGCCGACTCGTGCGGCGACCTCCTTGCGCATGACCTCGATGGCCGCGCGATGCTCGGGCGAGAGCGAGTCCAACTCGTAATTGACCACCCGCGACCAGACGTGATCGCGGGCGTGGTGGGCGGCGAGCGCACCGATCACGGCCCGCAACCGGAGGGCGGGCGACTGCTCGGGGTCGTCGGAAGCGTCGATCAATCGCAGAAACGACCGATGCCCGGCGTCGGAGAGCTCGTAGAGCACCTCTTCCTTGGACTTGAAATGCACGTACACCGCCGCCGGACTCATCTGCGCGCCGGTGGCGATGTCGCGGGTGGTGGTCGTGGTGAACCCCTTGGCGGCAAAGGCCTCCACCGCGGCGCGCAGCAACCGTGAGCGTGCCGCGACGGCACGGGGCGGCGGTTCCACGACAGACATGTCCCTGTTCTCCGTTCTCGACATTTCGCCGGTTGCACGGCTCCGGACATTGACAGGGGCCGCGGGGCGCGGCATAGTGCACAGTATCACTAAGCAAGCGCTTAGTCAGCAGCCGCGGACAACCGGCCACCGAGTTCCGCGACCGCACCCCACATCCCCTGACCAGGAGTAAGACAGAACTCATGCAGCTGACATTCAGTCCCGAAGAAGAGGCGTTCCGCGATGAGTTGCGGGCGATCTTCGCGAAGGTTCCCGAAGATCTGCGGCGCCGGTCGGAAGCGGGCAAGCTGAACTACCCCGACGACCTGGTCACCACCACGCGCATCCTCAACGAACACGGGGTCGCGACGCCGGGCTGGCCGGTCGAGGCCGGTGGCCGCGACTGGACTCCCATTCAGAGCCACATCTACCGCGAGGAGATGAGCCTGATGCATGTCCCGGACCTGCTGCCGTTCAACGTCGGCATGATCGGCCCGGTCATCGCGCAGTTCGGTTCGCCAGAGATGAAGGAACGCTTCCTGGCCAAGACCGCCAACCTCGACATCTGGTGGTGCCAGGGCTTCTCCGAGCCCGAGGCCGGCTCGGACCTCGCCTCACTCAAGACCCGCGCGGTGCGCGATGGTGACCACTACATCGTCAATGGCCAGAAGACGTGGACCACCCTCGGCCAGTTCGCCGACTGGATCTTCTGCCTGGTGCGCACCGATCCGGACGCCAAGAAACAGGCCGGCATCAGCATGCTGCTGTTCCCGATGGACACCCCCGGCGTGGAACTGCGGCCGATCCAGTTGATCGACGGCAGCTTCGAGGTCAACGAGGTCTTCTTCAACGATGTCCGCGTGCCGGTAGAGAATCTGGTCGGCAAGGAGAACGAAGGCTGGACGCAGGCCAAGTTCCTGCTCGGCAACGAGCGCAGCGGCATTGCGCGGGTCGGCTACACCAAGACCAAACTCGCCAAGGCCAAGGAACTCGCACGCCAGATCACCACGGCGTCCGGCGGCACCCTGCTGGAGGACCCGCTGTTCGCAGCCCGGCTGGCCGAGTTGGAGAACGACCTGCTCGCCCTGGAGATGACCCAGTTGCGTGTGGCCGCCTCGTCGGCGGACGGAAAGCCCAACCCGGCGTCGTCGCTGCTGAAGCTGCGCGGCAGCCAACTGCAGCAGGACGCCATGGAGTTGCTCGCCGACATCGCCGGCGCCGACTCGCTGCCGGTTGCCGGTCTCGATGCGTCGGCCGCCAACGGCACCGCCGACGTCACGTCGCCGGAATGGGCACAGCTGTCCGCGCCGACCTACCTCAACTACCGCAAGGTCAGCATCTACGGCGGATCGTCGGAGGTTCAGCGCCAGATCATCGACAAGGCCGTGCTGGGTCTCTGATCCAAGCGCCGCCTCACTACTTTTCACGACTCACGAGAACCTGGGAACCATTCATGGATTTCGAACTTTCCGACGAACAGACGATGCTGCGCGACACCGTGCGCGAGGTGCTGACCCGCAAGTACGACGTCGAGACGTTGCGTAAGGTCACCGACACCGAACTCGGTTGGGACAAGGGGGTGTGGAAGTCGTTGGCCGACATCGGCATCCTCGGCCTGACCTTCCCCGAGGACGACGGCGGCATGGGCGCCGGTCCGGTGGAGTTCACCAGCGTCATGACCGAGATCGGTCGCGCCCTGGCACCTGAGCCCTACCTCGACTCCGTCCTCGTTCCGGGGTCGCTGGTCGCCGCAACCGCCGACGACGAGACCCGCGCCGAGCTGCTCGGCGGGCTGGCCTCCGGCGAACTGCTGATGGCATTCGCCCACCTCGAAGCCGGCGACCGCTGGCCGGGCGCGAAGGTGGCCACCACCGCCACCGACGGCAAGCTCAATGGCACCAAAACACTTGTCGGCCACGGTGACTGCGCGGACAAGCTGGTCGTGTCGGCGCGCACCGACGACGGCGTCGGGCTGTTCCTGGTCGACGCGAACGCCGGCGGTGTCACGCGCACCCCGTACCGTTCACATGATCGCCGTCGCGGGGCGCAGATCGAGTTCGCCGACGCGGCAGCGGTGCGTCTGGGCAGCGGCGACGCCACGCAGGTCATCGCCGACGCCGAGGTCGGCATCCAGACCGCCCTGTGCGCCGAGGCCGTCGGCGCAATGGAGCGTGCCCTCGACCTCACCGTCGAATACCTGAAGACCCGCAAGCAGTTCGGTGTCACGTTGTCGCACTTCCAGACGCTTACCCAGCGCGCCGCCGACATGTACACCCAGCTGGAACTGGCCCGCAGCATGAGCCTGTACGCGACGACCGCGCTGTCGGACGGCATCTGCGATCCAATCATCGCCTCGCGGGCGAAACTGCAGATCTGCCGCTCGGGCCGGGCCATCGGCCAGGAGGCAGTGCAGATGCACGGCGGCATCGGCATGACCGCCGAGTATCCCGTCGGCCACTACCTCAGCCGACTCACCGCGATTTCGCACACGCTCGGCGATGCCGCTGACCATGTGTCGGTCCTGGCACGCTCAGTCGGCGACCACGAGATGGTGATGGTCGGCTGAGTCGATTCGACACCTGACTGTCCAGGCTCCTGCCGCCCTTTCCGGGAGTTATCCCGATCGGCCGCCAGGGGCCTGGGCGTTATCGGGCGCCGCGCCTCGTCTCGGATCGCTACTGTTTCTCCCATGGACCAACTGCGCGACAACCTGGGCGATGCCGCCGCCTACAGCCTCGTGGGAATCGCGTTGCTCGTCGTGGGGTTCGTGGCGCTGGACCTCGTGACCCCCGGCCGATTGCGCAATCTGATCTGGCTCGACCACAACCGCAACGCGGTGATGCTGGCGACCGCCCAGGTCATCGGTCTTTCGATCGTCCTTGTTGCCGGCGCACGCGATTCACTGGCGCTCGAACTGTGGCGAGGAGTGCTCTACACCGCCATCTATGTATTGCTAGCGATCGCAGTGATGATGTGGTCGTTCGTTCTCATCGACTGGCTCACGCCCGGCAAACTCGGCACGCTGCTGCTGGAGGACGACGGGCACCCGGCGGGGTGGATCTGTGGCGCGGTGTTCATCGGGATCGGCGCGGTCATCGGCGCTGCCATCGGCTTGTAGTAGCGCTCGCGCGTTCCGAATCTGGTCAAGCGTGTCCGCCGGCATCACCGCTGAGCGCGCTCGGATGGATTATCCAGCCGATGGCACCCAACCGTGATGCTCGCGGACATCCGCAGCCCCAGAGAAGCCATCCGCCCACTATTGACTCGGAGACAATTGCCTATTGACCACCAGACAACAAGCTCTTAGTCTCGTGGCAATCGCTTAGCCACTCACCGAGGAGAAACAGCATGGCCGCGCCCCTGATCGAAGAATCCATCGTCATCAACGCCTCTGCCGAGGACGTCTGGGCGGTGATCTCCGACCTCAAGCGCATGGGCGAGTGGAGCCCGCAGTGCAAGAAGATGATCATCCGCGGCGGTGCCGTGGGCCTGGGCACCAAGACCATCAACATCAACCGTCGCGGCCCGCTCGTGTGGCCGACCACGTCGAAGGTGGTCCGGTTCGCCCCCAACCGTGAACTCGCGTTCCGCGTCGCCGAGAACCGCACCGTGTGGAGTTACACCATCGAGCCCACGGACAACGGTGTGACGCTGATCGAGAAGCGGGAGGTCGGCAACGGCACCACTGCTGTGTCGTCGTTCCTGGTGGACAAGGCCATGGGTGGTACCGCCAACTTCGAGGCCGAACTCAAGCTCGGGATGGCCGAGACCCTCGGCAAGATCAAGCGCGAAGCCGAGGCGTCGGCAGCGCGCGCTGCCTGAGCAGGTAGTCGGCCCTCGCTGGAAGCCTTTTGCCGCTAGGTGACGGGCATACACCGCTGGTCGAGCGCCCTTCATTCGCTGGTCGAGCGCCCTTCATTCGCTGGTCGAGCGCCCTTCATTCGCTGGTCGAGCGCCCTTCATTCGCTGGTCGAGTAGCCGCCGAGCCGCTAGGCGAGGGGGTGTATCGAGACCGCTTCTCGCGCAACTGGTCTCGATACGTCCCTCGCCTAGCGGCTCGGGACTACTCGACCAGCAGAAAGAGCGGCTCGGAACTACTCGACCAGCAGAAAGAGCGGTCGGGACTACTCGACCAGCAGACGGAGAGACCGGACGCCAGGGCGACGACGACGACGAGAACGGACGCCAGGGCGGCTATTGCTCCGCCAACTTCTGCACCAGCGCGGGCAGGTCGGCCACCGAATCGATCACGTGGTCGGGCACCGGCCCGAATTCGTCGCGTTGTAGCGCTCGCAACGCCTCGTCCCGGAACTTACCGGTACGCACCAGCACACCGATCAGCGCGGCGGCCTGCGCACCGAGGACGTCGTTGTGCATGTCGTCGCCGACCATGATCACCTGGTTTGGTTCGAGCTGCATCAGGTCAACGGCGGCACGGAAGCCGAGCGGGGACGGTTTGCCGATCGCCTTGATCTTGCGCCCGGCGGCTTTCTCCAGTCCCTCGAGGTAGACGCCGGTGTCGATGCTGAGCCCCCCGGCCGTCGACCATGTCATCGACCGATGCATGGCCACCACCGGCACACCGCTGACCATCGATTCGAGCACCTGGGACAGTGACCGGTGATCGAACACCGGTCCGGCGCCGCCGAGCACCACGACTTCGGCCGACGCGGGGTCGTCGGTGAGCTCCACACCCGTCATGTCTTCGGCGATGGGTCCCTCGTTGAGCACCCAGACCCGCTTGCCGGGGTGGTTCGCGGTCAGATACTCGGCAGTGAGCTTGGCGGCGGTGAGGATCTCCTCGGGGGACACCTCGAAGCCACACGCGTTGAGCGCCTCGGCGATGTCACCCCGCGACCGCGAGGTGGTGTTGGTCAGGAACATGCGCGGATAACCCCGCTCGTACAGTTTCGCGACCGCGTCGACCGCTCCCGGCAGCGCCTTCCACGAGGTGACCATCACCCCGTCGATGTCGAGCAGCAAACCGAGCGCCATGGTGTTTGAATCTAGTCCCGTCGACGGCACCCTGCACGGCCGGCCAACGCGAGATGGCATGCTGAGCGCATGCGATCGGTGTCCGACCACCAGGCCGTCGTCGCCGCACTCTTCGGCGACCCCGTGCCCGAGACCGTGCCGGTGGCCGCTGCGCTCGGCGCCGTCACGACCACCGAGATCCTCGCGTCGTCGGCGTTGCCCGGCTTCGACAACTCGGCAATGGACGGCTACGCCGTGCGTGCCGGCGAGATCTCCTCCGCCACCGAGCAATCACCGGTGACACTGCCGGTCGCCGAAGACATACCCGCGGGACGCACCGACCGGCTGGCGCTGACCCCCGGCACGGCGCATCGCATCATGACGGGTGCGCCGATGCCCGCCGACGCCGATGCCGTGGTGCCGGTGGAGATGACCGACGGCGGCGTGGACCAGGTGACGATCCGCTCCTCGATCCCCGCTGGCAAGCACATCCGTCGCGCCGGTTCCGACATCGAGGCCGGCCGGCCCGCCATTGCCGCCGGCACCCGGATCGGTGCACCTCAGGTCGGCCTGCTCGCCGCGCTGGGAATCACCGAGGTCGTGGTGTTCCGGCGGCTGCGCGTGGTGGTGCTCTCGACCGGCTCCGAACTCGTCACCCCCGGTCAGCCGCTGAGCCACGGACAGATCTACGAATCCAATGGGCCGATGCTGACCGCGGCGGCCACCGAAGCCGGCGCCGAGGCCACCCACCTGCACTACGTGACCGACGACGTCGACGCGTTCCGCACCCGGCTCGACGAGATCAGCGGCTGGGCCGACGTCATCATCACCTCGGGCGGGGTCAGTGCGGGCGCTTTCGAGGTGGTCAAGGATGCGCTCACCGACAGCGACGACATCGAGTTCGTGAAGGTCGCGATGCAGCCCGGCATGCCGCAGGGCTGCGGCCACTACCCCGGGCCCGACGGTCGCCGCGTACCGATCATCACGCTGCCCGGCAACCCGGTGAGTTCGCTGGTGTCGTTCGAGATGTTCATCCGGCCCGCGCTGCGCGCGGCGATGGGGCTGCCGGAGGACCGTCCGATCCGAACGGCCCGGCTGAGCGCCGACGTGGTGTCGCCGGCCGGCAAGCGACAGTTCATGCGCGGAGTGCTGCGCAGCGACGACACCGGCGCGGTTGTCGACCCCATCGGCCCACCGGCCTCCCATCACCTGCGCTATCTGGCGCAGGCGAACGCACTGATCGACATTCCCGAGGATGTCGATGCGGTCAGCGAGGGTACATCCGTCCAGGTGATCGAGCTGTGACGTGCTCGCAGCGGGCCGCCGTCACGCTGACCGACGGGCTCGACACTCTAAGCTGGGGCGAGCGGGCCGTGACATCGCATGTGCCCAGTCGACTAGCAGGAGGTTGATGTTGGCCAGGCGCCCGCGGCCGAACGGAACGCGCAGCGGACCAGGACATCTCGTCGACCTCGCGCGGGAGACCATTCCCCCGGTGCATTCGGCGGGTATCCCCTTCGTGGTGGGACCGGCCACTGTCGCCTTCCTCGGCAGACGCCATCCGTGGATCGCCCGGCCTGCCGCACTCACCGCAGCGGCTTGTGCGCTGTTCTTCCGGCATCCACGACGCGTGCCGCCCGCCGACGCGGGCGCGGTCGTCGCCCCCGCCGACGGCACCATCTCCCTGGTCGACGCGGCTGTGCCGCCACCGGAGTCGGGCCTCGGCGATGAGCCGCTGCCCCGCGTGTCGACCTTCTTGTCCATCTTCGACGTACACGTCCAGCGCGTACCGGTGGCCGGTCGGGTGACGTCGGTGACGCACACACCCGGCGCCTTCGTCTCCGCCGATCTACCCGAGGCCAGTTCGGTCAACGAGCGGTCCACGATGACGTTGCGCTGCCCGGTCGGCCAGACCGTCCACGACGTCGCCGTCGTCCAGATCGCGGGACTCATCGCGCGGCGCATCGTGTGCGAACCCGTCGTCGGCGACGAGCTGGCCATCGCCGACACCTACGGCCTGATCCGATTCGGCTCCCGCGTCGACGTCTACCTGCCCGCAGGCACGATTCCGAACGTCCGGGTCGGCCAGCGCGCAGTGGGCGGCGAAACCCTGCTCGCGACGCTCGGCTGATCGCATGCCTCCCGCCCGCAGGTCCGAACGTCCGACTCCCCACCGAACACCGAGTTCCCACCGAACGCCGAGCGCGCATCCGACGCGAGGCGCACGCACCACCGTGTCCACCGCAGCCGCACCCGAGCGCACCGGATTGCGCGGTCAGGCTGCCGCCGGACGACTCTTCGTGCCGTCGGCGCTCACGATCCTGGCGATCTGCGCGGGTCTCACCGCGGTTCGGGTCACCGACGCAGGTCAGATCGATGCGGCGATGGGTCTGGTCGTGGCGGCCGCACTCCTCGACGGCATCGACGGCCGTGTCGCCCGGATGATGGGGGCGACCACCCGGATCGGGGCGGAGATCGATTCGCTGGCCGACGCGATCAACTTCGGCGTGGTACCCGCGCTGATCGTCTACCTGTATCTGACGCCCGACAAGGACATCGGCTGGGCGTTCGCGCTGATCTACTGCTGCGCGATCGTGTTGCGGCTGGCTCGCTTCAACACGCTGATCGACGACGACGAGGCGCCCGGGTACACCCGCGACTTCTTCGTCGGTGTCCCGGCCCCGGCCGCGGCGATCATCGCCCTGCTGCCGGTCGGGCTGTCCCAGCAGTTCGGGTCTGGCTGGTGGACGTCGCTGCCCGTGGTCGGCGGGTGGCTGGTGTTCGTGGCTTTCCTCGCGGTCAGCCGCATCCCGACCGCGTCGCTGAAGACCGCGTCGATTCCACCGCGTGCATTGGCCGGATTGTTGATCGTCGTCGCGATCGGCGCCGCTCTGCTGCTGACGTTCCCCTACACCCTGATGCTCATCGCGATCGGCGGATATCTGCTGCACATCCCCTTCGCCTGGCGCAATCAGCGCTGGGTGGCATCGAGACCCGAACACTGGGAGGCGCACCCGTCGGAACGTCGGGCCGAACGGCGCGCGATGGCCCGCTCACAGCCCCGACGCCCGCGATTGACGTCAACGAACCGGTCGCAGGCTCGGCTGGGCTTGCGCCGCCCGACCGGGACGATCGAGCCCACGGCCTCCGGTGTAGACCAGGGCCACGACGTCGAGGAGCGCTGATGGCCGGCCACGTCCAGCTGACGCTGACCGCACGGGTCAATCCCGCCGCGGGTGAGGCGCGCCGCGGGATCGTCCGGGTGCATCCAGAAGTGCTCGCTGCGCTGGGCCTGCGCGAATGGGATGCCGCGTCGATCACCGGTGCCCGCGTCACCGCTGCGGTCCTCGCCACGGCCGGCCCGGACACCCCGCCGGGCACCGCATTGCTCGACGACATCACGTTCGCCAACGCCGGCATCCGGGAGAACGCATCGGTGGTGGTGGCGCCGGTGACGGTGCACGGCGCCGGACAGGTGACCGTGTCCGGCTCGGCATTGGCCGCCGGACAGGTCGACGAACCCACGTTGCGGCGCGCACTGCTGGGCAAGGTCGTCTCGGTGGGCGACTCGGTCTCATTGCTGCCCCGCGACCTCGGTCCCGAACTGACCGCGACGCCGGCCACCCGTGCGCTGGCGGTGTCAGTGGGGATCACCTGGACCAACGAATTGGTGACGGTCTCGGCTACCGAACCCGACGGGCCCGTGAGCGTGCAGACCAACACGGCTGTGATGTGGGCGGGTGAACGTGGCACCGGTGGCACATCTGCGCCGACGCCCCCGCCGTCCACGGCACTGGGATTCGCCGCGAGCGCACCGCTGGAGCCGACGGCGGCGCGGTCGACGACGTCGATGGGCGTGGTGTCGCACCGCGCGTCGACCGGGCCGCTGGTGCGCCCGGTGTCGACGCTGGTGGGCGTGGACACCCAGGTGGCCCGGCTGACCGAATGGCTGTCGATCACCCTCGACGAACCCGAGGTTCTGCACACCCTCGGTGCCGCGCCGCGCCTCGGGGTGCTGATCACCGGGCCGCCCGGCGGCGGCAAGGCCACCCTGGTGCGTTCGGTGTGCGCGGAGCGACCGCTGACCGTGGTGGACGGCCCGACGGTCGGGGCGTTGGAGAGCGGGGCCCGCCTGGCTGCGGTGCGGTCGGCGATCGCCGACCTCGCCGAGACGGGCGGGGTGCTGATGATCACCGACGTCGACGCCCTCCTGCCCGCACCCCGGGAATCCGCGGCCGCCGACCCGGTGTCCACCTTGATCCTGGACGAACTGCGTGCCACGGTCGGCGGCGGCCGTGTCGCACTGATCGCGACCACCGGGGAAGCCGTCCGCCTCGACAGCCGCCTGCGCGACCCTGCCCTGTGCGATCGCGAACTCATCGTCGGACTACCCGACTCGTCGACGCGTGCCCGACTGCTTGGCGTCATTCTCGCCGACGTACCCACCGAGGGTCATCTCGACCTTGACCTGATCGCCACCCGCACACCCGGTTTCGTCGCCGGTGATCTCGCCGCCCTGGCCCGCGAGGCCGCGTTGCGCGCCGCGGCCCGGGTGACCTCGGCGGACGACGAGGAACGGCCGGAACCGGCGCTGCGGACCGACGATCTGCTGGGTGCGCTGGCGGTCATCCGCCCGGTGTCGCGGCTGGACTCCCCGGAGGTCGCGGTCGGGTCGATCACGCTCGACGAGGTCGGCGACATGGTCGAGACCAAGCAGGCACTCACCGAGGCGGTGCTGTGGCCGCTGCAGCATCCCGACACTTTCACCCGCCTCGGTGTCGCCCCGCCGCGCGGAGTATTGCTGTTCGGACCACCCGGCTGCGGCAAGACGTTCGTGGTGCGAGCGCTGGCCGCCTCGGGCCGGCTGTCGGTGCACACCGTCAAGGGTGCGGAACTGATGGACAAGTGGGTCGGGTCGTCGGAGAAAGCGGTGCGGGATCTGTTCGCCCGCGCCCGCGAGTCGGCGCCGTCGCTGATCTTTCTTGACGAGATCGACGCGCTGGCCCCGCGTCGCGGACAGTCCAGCGACTCAGGTGTCGGCGACCGGGTGGTGGCGGCGCTGCTCACCGAACTCGACGGCGTCGAACCGCTGCAGGACGTAGTGGTGCTCGGCGCCACCAACCGCCCCGATCTGATCGACCCTGCACTGCTGCGCCCCGGACGGCTTGAACGACTGGTGTTCGTCCCACCACCCGACGCCGCGGCGCGCGCCGACATCCTGCGGGCGTCAGGTCGCAACGTGCCGTTGGCCGACGGCGTCGACCTCACGGCGCTCGCCGACGATCTGGATGGTTACTCGGCCGCCGACTGTTCGGCGCTGCTTCGTGAGGCCGCGTTGTCGGCGATGCGGCGCGATATCGACGCCGCGACCGTCGGCCCCGACGACATCGCCGACGCCCGCGGTCGGGTGCGGCCGTCGCTGGATGCCGCACAGGTGGCGAACCTACAGGCGTTCGCGCAGCGACGGGTGGAGTGACCCGCCGCGCAGTGAGGTGAACGTGCCGATATCCGCAACGTTCACCTCACTCGGTTCAGGCCCCAGTCCCGCTCTCCGTGCTGGGGGTCGTGGTCTGCCCGTCCTGACCGGGAAGTTGGCCTTGTTGTCCCGGTACCTGCCCCTGCTGGCCCGGCATCTGCCCCTGCTGACCGGGCATCTGGCCCGTGCCGCCCTGTCCGCCGGGCATCTGACCGAAGCCGCCCGACCCGCCGAAACCGCCGCCGCGCTGCATGTTCATACCCGGCCCCTGATTCGATGACGATGAGTCGCCGACGACGTAACCGGCGCCGAACCCGATGAGACCGAACACCACCGCAACCCCGATGCCGCCGGCGATGACCGCGTTGCGCACCTTGTCGCTGACGCCATTCGCCTGGTTCGGCGGCACCGGCTGATTCGGATACATCGGCGGTGGGCCGGCGTACGGCGGGTACGGGCCGTTCGGCGGCACCGTACCGGCCTGTGTGATCGGTTCGGTCGGGGCGTTGTGCTGTGCCGCGACGTCGGGGCGATCGGTCGGCTGCGGATCCTGTGGTTGTCGCAGGTCGCGGGGAGCCTCGGTGTTCGTCGCGTCGGTCGTCGGGTGGGGTGTGGACATCGTCGTCTCGCTTTCGTGGACGTGAAAAGTGACATCCACGGTGCGGACGGGGTCTGTCAGCGGACTGCCGCGAGACTGTCAGTTGGCTGTGAGGTCGGGCGATCGTGCCTTCGTGACATCCCTCCGCAAGCTCCGGGATTCCTCAGGCACCAGGTAGGGCGGCCCTCCGCAAGCTCCGGGATTCCTCAGGCACCAGGGGACATCACTCCACAGAGACCTGATAAAACACCGACCCCGGCCCACCGGCGGCGCCAGGGGTACTGCCGACCTGCACCCAGTAGTCGGTGGCGTCCTTGGTCGCGGACAGCACCACCACCCGCTGACCGCCCTCGGTGGTGCGCTGCGACTCGGTGAACCCGGCATCGGTGAGAGTGGACACCGCGGCGTCGAGGATGTTGCCCGCACCGGCCGCGCCCTGCACGGTGACCGCCCACCCGTCGGCGCGGGTGCCGTCGGCGGTCAGCACCGTGCCCTCCACGAGCGGGACCTGCGCAACCGGGAAATCCTGCGGTAAGGCGGCACCGGGCGGACGATCCTCCTCGACCCCACTACACGCGGCGAGAAGTGCGATCAGTGCGATCCCGGCCACCAGCACCGACACCATCCTGTCGAAGCGGTTCATGTTCGCAACGGTAAAGTAGTCGACGCGGGCGATGCCCGTGACACCCCGCCCAACAGTTGAAAGACGGTGTGCCCACTTGATCGGTGTACTGGTTGCGCTCGCGCTCAGCGCGCTCTGTGCACCCCCGGTGATCAAGTGGCTGGGCACGCGCGGCTTCTATGTCCTCGCCCTTGCCCCCGCCGGCGCACTCATCTGGGTGATCCTGAACTGGCCGACTGCCGGCGAACCACCCCGGGTGGAGACCATAGAGTGGGTACCGGTCCTGCAGATGGACATCGTCACCCGCTTCGACACCCTCAGCGCGATCCTGTCGGTCCTCATCCTCGGTGTCGGTGCGCTGGTGCTCTGCTATTGCGCCCGCTACTTCGACGACGCCCGTCCCCGGGTCGCCGTCTTCGGCGGCGAGATGATCGCATTCGCCGCGGCCATGTTCGGCCTCGTCGTCAGCGACAACATGCTGGTGCTCTACGTGTTCTGGGAGCTGACCACCGTCTTGTCGTTCATGCTGGTCGGCTTCTACGGCATCCGTGCGACGGCCCGTCGAGCCGCCACCCAGGCGTTGCTGGTCACCACCGCCGGCGGTCTGGCCATGCTGGTCGGCATCATCATGCTCGGCGAACGCACCGGCAGCTACCTGCTGTCCGACCTGCTCACCAGCCCACCGGCCGCCGGGGTCTACGTCGACACCGCGGTCGTCCTGCTGTTGATCGGCGCGCTCAGCAAATCGGCGATCGTGCCGTTCCACTTCTGGCTGCCCGGCGCGATGGCCGCGCCCACTCCGGTCAGCGCCTACCTCCACGCGGCGGCGATGGTGAAGGCGGGTATCTACCTGATCGCGCGGCTGGCACCGGCGTTCTCCGAAACCCCGAGCTGGCACGTCACCGTGGTGGTGCTCGGCATGATCACCATGGTGTTGGGTGGCTGGCGCTCCCTGCGCGAACTCGACCTCAAACTCGTCCTCGCCTTCGGCACCGTGTCCCAGCTGGGATTCCTGGCGGTCCTCGTCGGTATCGGCGACGCCAACGTGGCGATGGCCGGCATGGCGATGCTGGTGGCCCATGCCCTGTTCAAGGCGTCGCTGTTCATGGTCGTCGGCATCATCGACCACTCCACCGGCACCCGCGACATCCGCAAGCTCGCGCGACTCGGACAACGGCTACCTGTCCTCGCGCTCACCGCGGCCGTCGCCGGTGCCAGCATGGCCGGCTTGCCGTTCACCATCGGCTTCGTCGGTAAGGAGACCGCCTTCGCGTCGGTGTGGGACTCCGGCGCCTACCTTCCCTGGCAGTCGGAGACCATCGACATCGTCCTGCTCGTCGGGTCGGTGATTACCTTCGCCTACACCTGCCGCTTCCTGTGGGGCGCCTTCGGACGCAAGGTGCGCGCCACCCCGAGTCCGGCCGTGGCCAATATGCACCCGCCAGGCGCGCCGTTCTACTTCGCGCCCGTCGTCCTCGCCGCCGCCGGTGTGGTGGCCGGTTTGCTGAGTTCCCAGATCGGCCCGCTGTTCGAGCCGTACGCCGAGACACTGCCCGCCTACGGCCACGAACTCGAGCATCTCGCCATGTGGCACGGCTTCGGTCTGCCGGTCGTGTTCTCCATCATCGTGGTGGTCGCCGGGGCGCTGCTGTTCCTGATCGTCCGGCAGCTGCGCGGTCAGCTGTTCCGCTACCGGCCGTTGCTCAACGCGGACCGCATCTACGATGCGACGCTGCGCGGCGCCGACACCCTGTCGCTGATGATGACCCGCAACACCCAGCGCGGGTCGTTGCCGATCACCCAGGGCGTCATCCTGTCCACCGCGATCATCGTGCCGACCGCGGTGCTGGCGTGGGGTGGCCGCAACCAGCTGGAGTGGCGTGGTTTCGACTCGGCGGTCCAAGCCGTGATCGGCGGCATCATCGCGGTGTCGGCGCTGGCCGCCATCATCCTGCGCAACCGGCTCGCCGCAGCCCTGGTGGTGGGCCTCACGGGCTACGGCGCGGGCATGCTGTTCGCCCTCTACGGTGCGCCGGACCTCGCGCTGACGCAGTTCCTGGTCGAGACGCTGACCCTGGTCATCTTCGTGCTGGTGCTGCGCAAACTGCCCGCCGAACCGGAACCGCGGCACGCCACCGGCTTCAAGCCGCTGCGGGCGCTGATCGGTATCGCGTTCGGCGCCACCCTCGTGGTCATCGGACTGTTCGCGGCGGCCGCCCGCTCCGAACAACCGGTGCAGGTCGACATCCCCGAGGCCGCCTACGAGTTCGGGCACGGCGCGAACGCGGTCAACGTCCTGCTGGTCGACATCCGCGCCTGGGACACCCTCGGCGAGGTGTGTGTGCTGATCGTCGCCGCGACCGGTGTGGCGTCGATGGTGTTCCGCAACCGCCGCTTCGGCGCGGTCCCCCGCGTCGCCGACGCCGCACGCCTGCAATCGGGCACCAACGGCACGGATGTCGACGAGCCGATCCCGCCCGACCGCACCCGATGGCTGCTCGGCAGCGACTTCCGCGATCCACGCCACCGGTCGATGGTGCTCGAAGCCACCACCCGACTGATCTTCCCGACGATGGTGGTGCTGTCGGTGTACTTCTTCTACGCCGGGCACAACGCGCCGGGCGGCGGCTTCGCCGGCGGGCTCACCATGGGCCTCGCCCTGGTGTTGCGTTACCTCGCCGGTGGCCGCTACGAACTCGGCGAGGCGTTGCCGGTGGAGCCGGGACGCGTCCTGGGGGCCGGGCTGGCAATCTCCGCGGGTACGGCGGTGACGTCGATGTTCCTGGGTGCGCCCGTGCTGTCGTCGGCGGTCTTCGAGATCACCCTGCCGGTGCTCGGTGACGTGAAACTGGTGACGGCCCTGTTCTTCGACCTCGGCATCTACCTGATCGTCGTCGGCCTGGTCCTCGATGTCCTGCGCAGCCTCGGCGCGCGCCTGGACGTCGAGACCTCCATCGCGGACAACCAGCCCATGCCCATCCGTGCCGACGCCGAGGCGGTGAGCCGGTGAGCATCAACCTCGGTTTCCTGATCGTCGTCGGCGTGCTCGCCGCCTGCGGCGCCTACCTGCTGATGGAACGCAGCCTGATCCGGATGCTGTTCGGGCTCCTGCTCTGCGGCAACGCCATCAATCTGTTGATTTTGGTGGTCTCCGGCGGCATGGGCAATCCGCCGATCATGGGGCGGGCCTCGGAGAACCGCGCCCACGACGCCGATCCCCTGGCCCAGGCGATGATCCTCACCGCGATCGTCATCACGATGGGCATCGCTGCATTCGTCCTGGCGCTGGTCTACCGGCTGTACGTGATCAACCGCGACGACGTGGACGTCGAGGACGACCCCGAGGACCGCAAGATCGCCACCGGTTCGCTGCAGACCGCGCCCGACCGCGACCGCAGCGACGACCCGGTGACCCTGGCCGACACCAGTGCCGGCGATTTCTTCGACGATGAGGGCAATCCGCTGACCCGAGAGGAATTCATCGAACGCCACCGCGGGCTCATCGAAACCGACCTGATGCCCGAGGACGCCGACGTCATCGACGAGGTCGGCCCCGACGAGCCGGGCGCCAACGGACACGAGAATTCGGGGTCGGACCGCGACGGAGGTGGCCGATGACACCGCAACCGTCGTGGGTGCCGGTACTGATCGTGCTGCCCACCCTGGTGCCGATCATCGCCGCGGCGCTCACCCTGCTGCGCGGTCGCAGCCCACGCTTCCAACGCCCGATCACCGTCGGCGCCATCCTCACCGCGTTCATCGCGTCGTGCCTGCTGCTGTATCTGACCAACGAGTACGGCACCTTCGCGGTCACCATCGGCGGCTGGGGCGACAAGGGATTTCCGAACGGACCACTCGGCATCACATTGGTCGTCGACCAGCTCGCGGCGCTGATGCTGGTGGTTTCGACGATCGTGCTGCTGTGCGTGGTGGTGTACGCCATCGGGCAGGGCATCCGCGACGGCACCTCCCATCAGCCGGTGTCGATCTTCCTGCCCACCTACCTGATCCTCACCGCCGGCGTCTGCAATGCCTTCCTCGCCGGCGACCTGTTCAACCTTTACGTCTCCTTCGAGGTGCTGCTGGCGGCGAGCTTCGTGCTGCTGACCCTCGGTGCCAGCGCCGAACGGGTCCGGGCCGGCGCCTCCTACGTGATGGTGTCGATGGTGTCGTCGTTGATCTTCCTGTCGGGGATCGCGTTCGCCTACGCCACCACCGGCACCCTCAACCTCGCCGAGATGGCCGCACGCCTCGACCACGTCCCCGACGGCACCCGCAATGCGCTCTACGCGGTGCTGCTGGTGGCGTTCGGCATCAAGGCCGCGGTCTTTCCGTTGTCGAGCTGGTTGCCCGACTCATATCCGACCGCACCCGCCCCGGTCACCGCCGTCTTCGCCGGCCTGCTCACCAAGGTCGGTGTGTACGCGATCGTGCGGGCACACACGCTGCTGTTCCCCGGCGGCTCGATGGACACGATGCTGATGATCGCCGGTCTGCTGACGATGCTGGTCGGTATCTTCGGCGCGATCGCGCAGTCCGACATCAAACGTCTGCTGTCGTTCACCCTGGTCAGCCACATCGGATACATGGTGTTCGGGATCGCGTTGTCCTCGCAGTTCGGGTTGTCGGCGGCCATTTATTACGTGGCCCACCACATCCTGGTGCAGACGACGCTGTTCCTCGTCGTCGGACTCATCGAACGGCAGGCGGGGTCGTCGTCACTGCGTAGGCTCGGTGGGCTGATGGCCAGTCCGGTGCTGGCCGCGCTGTTCCTGATACCGGCGCTCAACCTTGGCGGCATCCCGCCGTTCTCCGGTTTTGTCGGCAAGGTCGCGCTGATCGAGGCCGGCACCCAGGACGGATCGGTGCTGGCCTGGATGCTCGTGGCGGGGTCGGTGGTGACCAGCCTGCTGACTTTGTACGTGGTGGCTCGTGTCTGGACCAAGGGTTTCTGGCGGCCACGCGCCGACGCGCCGGAAGGCGACCTGTCCGATCAAGGTCCGTCGGCGCTGGTCGACGAGAGCACCGACGGCGCCTTCGACGACCGCGACGACGTCGGGCGGATGCCGGCCGGGATGGTGTTGCCCACGGCTGTCATGGTGATCGCAGGCCTGGTGTTGACGTTGTGGGCCGGACCCATCCTCGGCTTCACCGACCGCGCGGCCACCGACATCACCGATCGCGGCATCTACATCGAGGCGGTTCTGGGAGGTGACCGGTGAACGACGGACCCGAACAGCAGCAGGACGGACGCTCACCCGTGCCGGTGCGGTCGCGCATCATCACCGCCCGCCGAGTGTCGTTGCTGTTCCTGTTCTGGCATTCGGTGACGGTGTTCGTGTGGATGCGCGAGCACATCCACATCCCCCGTTGGTTGGGCAGCGACTCACGAGAGGTCGCCGTCCGACTGTGGACGCTGGCCTGGCTGACCTTCGTGTGGGTGTTGCTGTGGGGCACCGTGTCCTGGGCCAACATCCTCGGGGGCCTGGTGCTCGCGATCGCCATCGTCACCCTCCTGCCACTGCCCCGGGTGCCGGTGGAAGGCCGGGTCCATCCCATCGCGGTGCTGGTCATCCTGGTGCGGTTGGTCATCGACTTCTTCGTGTCCAGTGCACAGGTGGCGTGGGCGGCGATCAGACCGGGCAAACCACCGCTGGGGGCGGTGATCCGGGTGCGGGTGGCGATCAAATCCGACATGGTGCTGACGCTGGCCGTCGACTATCTCAACCTGGTCCCCGGCACCATGGTGCTCGACATCGACCACCGACGACGCATCCTCTACATCCACGTCTTCGACGTGCGCACCGAAAAGAAGGTACAAGCCTTCTACGACCAGGTCGCGTTTGTCGAACGGTCCTTCATCCGGGCGTTCGAGCGCGACAGCGAATGGCATCCGAGTCCGTATCATGGCCTCGACGACGAGTACCACCGGGTCCACGACATCGGTCGCGCCGAGACCGACAACCCCGACGTGGCCGACGTGGCCGACGTGCCACCGACCGACGGGGGCCGCCGATGACCTACGTCTGGATCACCGTCAGCGTGCTGCTGATGATCGCCGCGGTGTTGACCACGGTGCGGGTGCTGCGCGGACCGTCGTCGCTGGATCGGCTGGTCGCGCTCGACACCATGATCGCCCTGTGCATGTGTGGCCTCGCCGCCTGGGCGGCCTACAGTCGCGACTCGACGGTGGTCCCGGCGATCGTCGCGCTGAGCTTGTTGAGCTTCACCGGTTCGGTGGCCATCGCACGTTTCCGGGTGAGGGACGACGAGACATGATCGGCGACATCATCTCCTCGGTGTTCCTGGTACTCGGTGCCGCGTTGGCGCTGACCACCGCCATCGGCATGCTGCGGTTCAAGGACACGCTGAGCCGCATGCACGCCTCCACCAAGCCGCAGACCTTCGGGTTGCTGCTGATGCTCATCGGCGCGATGATCCGGCTCGGCCAGCACGTCGACGTCGGCATGCTGGTGCTGGCCGGACTGTTCGCGCTGATGACCGCCCCGGTGATCGCCCACCGCATCGGCCGATTGGTGTACCAGGAGCAACGCGCCCGCGACGGTCTGCTCAGTCGCGACGACATGGAGAACCCGGCACAGGACTAGCGTGGCGGTCGGCTCGCGCCCCGATCCTCGGATGGGTCTGCCAGAGTGCCGTAGATCTGAGTCACCTGGTGACCCAAATCAACGGCACTTTCGCCGCCGGCGGGGAGTGCGGGGGTTGCGGCGAGTGGTCACGACAGCTCGGTGACCACCGACCGGACCACCTCGCGCAAGTCGCGGGTTTCGCGGTAGGCGTGGCGTTGACGCTGATAGCTCGCGCCGTGCGCAGCGATGTCGGCGACGTGCGCGAGCTCGGTGGCACAGTTGAGGTCGCGGGCGATGGGTTGCAGCCGCGTCAGCAGGTCGGCGAGATCGTCGGTGACGAGCCGTTCGGTGCAGTCGGAATCGAGGATGACGATGGCGTCGAGACCGTAGCGGGCAGCGCGCCACTTGTTCTCCTGCACCAGCCACGGCGCCATCTGCGGCAACGTCTCCCCGGCCGCCAACCGCCGATCCAGCTCGACCACCAGACAGTGGATCAACGCCACCACCGCGGCCAGGTCGGCGACGTTGGTCATACCGTCGCACACCCGCACCTCGATGGTGCCCAAATGGGGTGACGGCCGAATGTCCCACCGGATCTCGTTGATGTGGTCGATGATGCCGGTCATCTTCTGGTCGGCGACGAACGACTCGAACTCGGCCCAGGTCGCGAACTGGAACGGCAGTCCCGCAGTGGGCAGCTGCTGGAACATCATCGCGCGATTGCTCGCATATCCGGTGTCTTGCCCGGCCCACATCGGCGACGACGCCGACAAGGCCAGCAGATGCGGGTAGTAGTTCAGCAGGGCGCCGAGGATCGGTAACACCTTGTCGCGGTGACTGATCCCCACGTGCACGTGGACCCCCCAGATCAGCATCTGCCGCCCCCACCACTGGGTGCGTTCGATCAGTTCGGCGTACCGATGACCTTCGGTGAGCAGTTGGGTCGACCATTGGGCGAAGGGGTGGGTACCCGCCCCGTAGAGGTCGACGCCCAACGCTTCGGTGTGCTCGCGCACCGAAGCCAGCGTCTCGGTCAGATCCGCCATCGCCTCCGGGGTGTCTCGGCAGATGCCGGTGACGATCTCGACGGTGTTGCGCAGCAACTCCTTGTGCACCTTGTCGCGCCGGGCCGGGCAATGCTCCGATACGCGCGTGAACAGGTCCGCGGCCGAATTCGACAGGTCACCGGACACCTTGTCGGTGAGCGCGAACTCCCATTCCACGCCCAGCGACGGTGTCGGTGAACCGTCGAACTCGATGGGGGTGACCATCACAACAGCCCGGTGGAGAGCACGTCAGTGCCGATCGGGGTCAGCGGGTCCGCGTCACTCGTGCGCTTCGATGACGCCACAGGCCACACGGCTGCCCGCGTCACCGGTCGACATCGTCTGCTCGTCCGGGGCAGGCGCGTAGCGGGTCGGGATGTTGGCGAAGTTGTCGGCGCCCTCGTGAATGATGATCGACTTGCCGACGATCTGCTCGAGGTTCACCGAGTCGGTGGTGGTGACGGTCTCCGCCGTGCCGTCCTCGAGCACATTGAGTGAGACCAGATCACCGCTGGCCGGGTGGCCGGTGTTGCCGTCGACCTGCAGATGCCCACCGGCGCTGGAGAATGCGCTGTCGCCGCCGGTCTCGCAGACCCCGTTCTCGTGAATGTGCATGCCGTGGAAGCCTGCCTCGATACCGCTGTCGGCGCTGAGCCGCACGGTGACCTTGACCGACGACCCGCTGGGCTCGAAGGTGGCCTCGCCGACGTCCTCGCCCTGATCGTCGACGAGTCGTGCGGTGGCGTCCTCCTCGGGCGACTGCCCGATGCCGTCGGCGTCGTCGACCTCGCCGGGGGGCGCCTGATTGCCGGTCACCACCGAGGGAGTGGTGCCGGGTACGTCGGTGGGCGGCTCGTCGGGAGTGCAGCCGGCCAGCACTGCGCCGGCGATACCGGCCGAGGCGAGCACGGCGAGCGTGCGGCGAATCTGAAGCTTACTGGCGGTCATGTCACTCCTTGATCGTCAACGGGCCGAAATCTGTGGGTGCTCATCGGAGTTCGTGGTCATCGGGTTCGCGGGTGTGGTGACCACCCCTCGGATCGTCGAGGGAGATCACCGCGTGACCACGATGACAGGCATACCGTCCGGGCATTGGGTGAACGACGACGGACGCGGGTCGACACTGGCGTCACCGCCGAGCGCATCCGCGACCTCTTCGGCCGCCGACTGCTGTCCGGTGTCGTAGAAGATGGTGTTCTCGGTGATCGACGCGGTCGACAGGTTCCCCGGTTCGTCGGTCTGGAAACCTGCGGCCTGCAACGATTCGGTGATGTCGGCGGCCAGACCCGAGATCGACCCGGCGTTGAAGACGCACAATTGTGGCGTATCGGCCGATGCCGTCGCCGACGACGAGGCGGCCGCGCTCGCCGACGACTGCGTCGTCGCGCTGGTGGCCTGGCTCTGCGCCGCCTCCAATTCCTGCTCCGGATCATCGCCGCTGGTGGCCGCGGAGTGCCAGCCCAGGCCGAGGAAGACAATGGCCACGGCCAGCAACATCATCGCCCCCGCCCGCAGCGGCAGGCGACTCGGCTCGTGATCAGCGTTCATCACCGAGAACCTTACTTCACATCCGATGACGGGCCCGTCACGGTCACGGGAGTCACCGACGTGGTCGGGTCAGGTGATCTCGAAGCCCAGGCGACGCGCCGCGCGGGCCTTCTGGCGCGACGCCCGCAGCCGGCGCAGCCGCTTGACCAGCATCGGGTCGGCGGCCAGCGCCTCGGGGCGATCGACGAGCGCGTTGAGCACCTGGTAGTACCGGGTTGCCGAGAGTCCGAAGAGCTCCTTGATGGCTTCTTCTTTGGCCCCGGCGTACTTCCACCACTGCCGTTCGAACGACAGGATGTCGTGGTCGCGACGGGACAGCCCGTCCGGCCCGACCTCGTGCGGATCGACAGGGTTCGTCGTCTGTTCGGCGGATGAATCTGCGGGTGTGGGTTGATCGCCCTGCTTCTGGCTTCGCGCAGCTGCGCCGTCCATCTCGCTCCCTCAAGATCGCCTCGTGCACATCACATCACCGCTCGCCCGGCGGGCGCTACCCCCGCCCCACACCGGTCGACACCACCGACCGGAACCTCGAGGCCCGGACAAATCACAGCAATGTGGTTCGCTGATCATCTAACCACGATCGGCGGCCCCGTTCGCGATGTGACTCGCCACGAGAAAGGGGCGTCGGGCCGCTGGGTAATCTGTCCCACATGGCAATTCTCCCGATCTGCATCGTCGGCGAACCGGTGCTGCACCATCCCACCGAGCTCGTCGAACTCGATGCCGACCGCCGCCCGTCGCCGGAATTGGTGACACTACTCGACGACATGTACGCAACGATGGACGCTGCAAACGGGGTCGGGTTGGCCGCCAATCAGGTAGGGGTCGGCAAACGCATGTTCGTCTACGACTGCCCGGACGGTGAGCGCTACACCGCGACGCGTCGCCGCGGCGAGGTGATCAATCCCATGCTGGAGACCTCGGAGATCCCGGAGACCATGCCCGATCCCGACGACGACGTCGAAGGGTGTCTGTCTGTGCCGGGTGAACAGTTCCCCACCGGCCGCGCGGACTGGGCCCGGGTCACCGGTGTCGACCGCAACGGCGACGAGGTGTCGATCGAGGGCAACGGATTCTTCGCGCGCATGTTGCAGCATGAGGTCGGTCATCTCGACGGGTTCCTGTATGTCGACGTGCTGATCGGACGCAACGCGCGGGCGGCCAAGAAGACCATCAAGCGCAATGGCTGGGGTGAACCCGGCCTGACCTGGCTCCCCGGCAGCGTCGACGATCCGTTCGGGCACGACGACGACGAAGACGACGACTGAGCGACAACTCCCGGTGACGACACACCCGTCCGACGACCCGGCGTCCGGCCACCGCATCCCGTTCGTGGGTGACCGCGTCGTCATCCGATACCGTCTGGGCGACGCGACACCGGCCGATTGGCGCGGCGGTTCTGGTGCCGCACTGTCCGATGTCACCGGGGTGCTGCTCGACGACGGGGACCCGTTGGTCGTCGACCGCGATGGCCCACAGTCGATCCCCCGCACGGCGGTGACCTCGATTCGCGTGCTGTCGCGGGTGACGGTCCGCAACTCGCAGATCCGCAATCTGGAAGCCGCGGCGGCGGCCGCCTGGCCGGGCACCGAATCGGGGATGATCGACGGATGGTTGTTGCGGGCCGGCCACGGCTTCACGCGACGCGCCAACTCGGCGGTGCCGCTCGAGTTCGGCGCGGGCACCGACGCGGCCACCATGTCGGCGCTGCGCAGTTGGTATGCGGAGCGCATCCTGCCGACGGTGGTGGCCATCCCCGAGCGGCTGCTACCGGCGGGACAGATCGTCGGACAGCCGGTGGGCGACGAAATGCAGCTCCTGGTCGGCGATCTGGACGGGATCCGCATGGAGCCGACGACACCGACCGAGCAGGTGCGGCTCGACGACTCACCGAGCCCGGCGTGGCTGCATGCCTACCGCGGTCCCGACGTCGATCTGTCAGTCGCGACCGCCGTCGTCGGCGCGTCGGAGGGACCGGTGGTGTTCGCCTCGATCGGCGACGGACCGGACGCGATCGGACGCGGCACAGTGACCGAGGGAACCGATGGCACCAGGTGGCTCGGCCTGTCCGTTTCGTCACCGACTCCCGGTCAGGCAGATGCGGTGATGGCGGCGCTGGTCGCGTGGGGCGTCGACCGCGGCGGGCAACGCGCTCATGTGCAGGTGCGCGCCGGCAATCGGATCGCAGGCACCTGGTATCGGGCGGCGGGCTTCGGTCTGCATCACACCTCCCGCTATCTCGCCCTGTGATCGAACGACTTAAGGTGAGCGCGTGACGAGGACGAGGGTGGCGCGACGGCGCACCATCGCGTCGGTTGTCGGGATCGTTCTCGCGATCGCCGCGGCGGTCCTCACCTGGTCATTCGGCAGCTCCGACGACGCATCGCAGGCCACCCGGGGTGTCGCGGGCAATGCCACGGCCACCGGAACGGTGGCAGCCGACATCCCCGCCCACGTCATGGCGACCCTCGCGCTGATCGACGCCGGCGAATGGCCGGAAGCGGCCGATGCACCCGGCACCCGCGGCGGTTCGGTCTTCCGCAACAACGAGGGCCTTCTGCCCGCTACGAGCGCCGGCGGACGCATCGACTATCGCGAGTGGGACGTCAATCCCAAGGAACCCGGCCGCAGCCGCGACGCCGAGCGCGTCGTGACCGGCAGCGATGGCAGCGCCTGGTACACCGATGACCACTACCGCTCGTTCGTCCAGATCCGGGGACCGGACCAGTGAGTCCCGACGCAGCGCCCACACCCATCGGGGTGCGGCGGTTCCTGTTCGACGCGGGGCGCGCCGGGCCGGTCGTCGGCGTCATCGCCGACGGAAACTGCCCGGCGATGCCCGCGCAGACTCGGCTACGGCATGTCGACGGCCGCGCAATGCCGTCGCTCAGCTCACTGCTCGACGAGTTCGCACGGGGGTGGGGTTTTCCGCCGCATTTCGGTCGTAACCGCGACGCCTTCGACGACTGCATGCGCGACCTCGATGCCGATGCCCCAACCGACGGCTCGCTCACGGCGCTGGTGACGGTGGTCGATCATGCAGAGAGCCTGTTGCGTCGCGACCCGGGTGACCTGCGATGGCTTGCCGATTCGCTGGTCTTCTATCGCGATCACTACCGTGACCGCGACACACCGTTGCCGTTCGCGATGATCCTGCTGACCCCACCGGCACTGACGAGCTGGGTGACGCAACGGTGGCACGACGCGGGGGCTGTGGTGGCCGAGATCGCACCCGACGCCGACGACGACACCGAGGACTGACTGATGCGCATCGCCACCTGGAATGTGAACTCGATCCGCGCCCGTTCGGAGAGCGTGGTCGGCTGGCTGGAACGCAACGACGTTGACGTGCTGGCGATGCAGGAGACCAAGTGCCGCGACGACGAGTTCCCGGTGATGAGTTTCCTGGCCGCCGGCTACGACGTCGCACACATCGGCACCGGCGGCTTCAACGGCGTCGCGATCGCCTCACGGATCGGGCTCGACGAGGTCGAGACCGGCTTCGAGGGGCAGCCGTCGTTCGGCGCCGAGTACACCACGCCCGCACGGGAGGCACGCGCGATCTCGGCCCGCTGCGGCGACGTCCGGGTGTGGAGTCTGTATGTGCCCAACGGCCGGGCCCTCGACGATCCGCATTACCGGTACAAACTCGACTGGCTGGCGAAGCTGCGCGACATCTCGTCGTTGTGGCTGGCGCATGATCCGGCCGCCCAGGTGGTGCTGGCCGGCGACTGGAATGTGGTCCCGACCGACGATGACGTCTGGGACCCCACAGCGTTCGAGGGACACACCCACGTCTCCGACGTCGAGCGTGCCGCCATCCAGGCCATCGGTGATGTGGGCTTCCGCGACTCGGCACTCCCCTACGCCGACGGTTACACCTTCTGGGACTACACGCAGTTGCGTTTCCCGCGTGACGAGGGCATGCGGATCGACTATCTGCTGTGTTCACCGGCGTTCGACGATCGGGTGCGCGGCGCCTGGGTGGACCGCGAGGCACGCAAGGGCAAGGGCGCCAGCGACCACGCGCCGGTGGTCCTGGAGTTCTGATTGCTCGGCCGGTCATGGGCCTGCCTCCGATCTGGATGCTTAGGTTAGGCTGCACGCATGACCCGTGCGTTGCGTGTTCTGCTCGTGTCGATCGCCTCTCTGGTGGTGGCGGCGCTGGCGTTGAGTGCCTGTAGTTCGCCCGACGAATCGGCCGACGAGGGCGCCCCGATCCAGGTCAACACGTCCAAGGGCTCGGTCACCATCAACGGTGTGCCCAAGCGGATCGTCACCCTCGGCGCACAGTGGATCGACGTCACCCTGTCGTTCGGGATCACCCCCGTCGCCTACCTCGACAACATCCAGGTGCTGACCGGCAATCCGGCCCCGTGGGCCAGCGATCAGCTGCAGGATTCCACCCCGATCAGCACTGACGACATCGTCGCGCAGGTGGCCAAGGCCGAGCCCGACCTGATCCTTGCGACGTCGTACATGGCCGACGGGCAGCCCGAGATCTATGACAGTGTCTCGAAGTTGGCGCCCACGATCCCGGGCATCACCGGCAAGCAGATCGACCCGTGGCAGGACATGGTCACGTTCCTCGGCACGGTGCTGCGCGAACCCGAGAAGGCCAAGGAGATCACCGCGGGCGTCGACGAGAAGATCAACGCCGCCAAACAGGACATGCCCGGTCTGAACGGCAAGACCTACACGATGGCCTACATGTTCTCCAACGATCAGATCCAGGTGATGGCCGATCCCGACGACGGTGCCACCTACCTGTTCTCATCGCTGGGTATGACCATCGCGCCGCAGCTGGTCGCGGAATTCCGCAAGAACGGTCAACCACGCTTCCCGATCTCCACCGAAAACGTCCCGATGCTCGATTCGGATCTGTTGGTGGTCACCGCCAACACCGACCAGCAGATGAACGCGCTGGAGAAGCTGCCCGGGTATCAGGGCCTGCGTTCAGTTGAAAGTGGTGCAGTCAGCCGACTGTCGGTCGCCGAGATCGGCGGCCTCAACGAGCCGACGCCGCTGTCGATCCCGTACGTGCTGGACAAGATGTATCCGGCGCTGCAGCGTGCCGCCGCCTGACGTCGGACTCATGAGCGAGCGCACCCCACATACCGTCTACACGCTGGCGCCCGGAGCCCGATTCCTGCTGGGCGGCGGTGGTGTCGCGGTTGTTCTGCCGGCCAAGAAGCGGTTGGACAAGCTCACCCGACCGCAGCTGGCCGTGCTCCGGTCGCTCAACGCGGGCCCGATCACGGTGTCCGAGGGTTCCGATACGGACGTCGACAGCCTCGTCGAGCGGTTGATCGATGCCGGAGCGTTGTCGATGACGGTCTCTGTGGGTGAGCGAAAGCTGTACTCGTTGCGGCCGTTCCGACGGCCGCCGACTGCGCGCCCCACGGTTGCCGACGTCGGCGACGACGTCGAGTTGTCGCGGTTCACGGTGATCCGGCGCGAAGATGGCGTCGTCGTCGCAGAGAACCCGCGCAGCTGGTGTGATGTCGAGATCCACGATCCGGAGATCCTGTCCGTCGCCGGCGGCCTTGGCTCCGAATCACCGAAGTCATCGGTACAGCTACGGCTGCTGTCCGATCTGACCTGGTCGGGTCACGCGGTCGCCGCCGGCCGTGAGCATGCCGAGTTCCCCACCCGGAGTTGGGGTCCGCATGAGCTCTGGTTCCATCGCCACAGCACGGTCGGCGACCGCGCGACCAACTGGCAGCATTTCGGACCCACCCGTTGGGCCGAGGGCACATTCGAGCCGGCCCCGGCGCGACGCGACGTCTACCCCGGCGACCCGATTGCCCTACCAGAACCCGACCTCTCCGATCTCCGCACCGCCGACGCGCCGCTGGCCGCCGTGGTGGAGGACCGGAAGTCGGTGCGCGACTTCGACGATGCACACCCGATATCCCTCGCCCAGCTCGGTGAGCTGCTGTTCCGATGCGCGCGTACACGCAGCGTCCGAACTGTGAACGCCGACCGGCCGGTCCCCGAGGAGCTGCCGTCGCGGCCGTACCCGTCCGGCGGGTCGCTCTACGAGCTGGAGATCTATCCGGTCGTGCGCACCGCCGACGGCGTGGCGCCGGGGATGTACCACTACGATTCCTTCGACCATGTCCTGCGGCCGGTCGCGCCCTACGACAGTCCGGCGGTCGCCACATTGTTCGCACCCGCGTCGCTCACCCTTGCCGATGGCCAACTGCCGCAGATACTCCTGGTACTGGCGGCGCGCCCCGGTCGGATCATGTGGACCTATGAGCAGATGCCGTACGCGGTGATCCTCAAACATGTCGGCGTGCTCACCCAGACGCTTTACCTCACCGCCACCGCCATGGGACTCGGCGGCGTCGCCCAGGGTTACGGCGACACCGCCGCGTTCGGCGAGGCCACCGGGGTCGACGAACTGGTTGAATGCAACGTCGGGAGTTTTGTGGTGGGGACGCCGGCAAAAAGTTCGTGAAAAGTTGTTGACTTCGAACGCGAGTTCGAATACCTTTGGTTGCCAGCAGGCCGAGATGATGACGATATACCGGACCGGATAAGCACGCACAGGAGCGAATGCGTTGCTCGGCACGGTAGGAAACCCAGAACGGCCGCCTGCATCACCGGTTACACCGGTGCCGTTGTCGTATCTGCTGGGGAGTCGTCATGTCTGTCATCGCTGAAGTGTCTGTATCTGCGGAGCTACCTCCATCTACCGAGTTGTCTGCGGTGGGCTCGGTATTGCGCGAGCTGCGCTGCGATGACCTGTCGGGGCGTGCCACCTTCGACGCCATGGGTCAGGTCCTGGCGCTACGCAACCTCATCGATCATCACGCCGCGCGCCTGGCCGCGCAACTCGACCGACTCGGTGTGGCCCGCGACCACGGCCGCAGTACCCGTGAACTGCTCATCGTGATGGGATTCGCACCGTCGGTGGCCCAACGCCTGCTGCGTATCGCCGGCTCGCTCGACACACTGCCCACCCTGCACGCGCACGCCGCCGACGGCGCGATCCCCGCCGAACACCTCGACGCCATCGTGCGCGGAGTCAGCCATATCGCCGGCAGATCGGCGGAACCAATCGACGACGCATTGCGTCTAACCCATGTGGCCGATCTTCTCGGACAATACTTTTCCGGCGCCACCCCCGCCGACATCGACGCCCGCGCCCGCACCCTGGGCAACCAACTCGCCTCCGACACCAACGGCCTACCCGCCGCCGAAGACCGCCAACTCAACGAACTCACCCACCACCGCGACACCGACGGCCGCCTCCACCTCGAGGCCAGCCTCGACCTCGAAGTCGGCGAAAAACTCTGCGCCGCCCTCAACGCCCTCGGCGCACCCCGACCCCAACCCGACGGCTCCCGCGACCCCCGCACCATCGCCCGCCGCCACGCCGACGCCCTCGACACCATCCTCGACATCGCCGCCCGCATGCCCAGCGACATCGCCAGCGCCGCACCCAAAACCCAGCTCCTACTCACCATCCCCGCCGACACCCCCACCCTGGCCGAACTCGACCTCCTCGGCTCGGTCACCCAAGCGACCCTGCGCCGACTCTCCTGCGATGCGGCCACCACCACCCTGCTCGTCGACGACGAACGCGTCCCCCTCGACATCAGCCGCGAGAAACGATTCGTCCCGCCACACATCCGAAAAGCGTTGCACGTCCGAGACGAATGCTGCATCAAATGCGGCGCACCCGCCAACCGCACCCAAGCCCACCACCTGACCCACTGGATCGACGGCGGCGACACCAGCCTCGACAACAGCTGCCTACTCTGCCCCACCTGCCACACCGACATCCACCACAACGGCTGGGACGTGTTCCTCGGCACCGACCGCCACCCCTGGCTCATCCCACCCACCGCCGTCGACCCCACCCGCACACCACTCCCCGCCCACAACCGGCGGACCCTCAACCTCGACAACCTGTCTGCCGCCGCCTGAGCGTCACAGCAGCAGCCGCCCCACAGATCTCGATACGCCACCTCGCCCAACGGCTCGGCGGCTACTCGATCAGCTAGTGTCCCGCGTCGGAAATTCGTTTCATGAGTTCGACGATCCAGGTGGATGCATCGCGAGGCGGCGGAGGAGCAGGTACTGGATGTACCTGCGACGACGCCAACGAAGCGAGGCGCCACCTGGACGTCGAAATCATCAACGAAATTCCGACGCGGGACACCAGACCGCACCCGATCTCGTCGGGACCGCATCTGTACCTTGACAACTCAACAGTGTGAACAAGCCTGCTGACCGACCGACCCGAACGTCAGCGACGGACGCGACACCATCGCGGCCGGTCGGTCAGCACGCTCGATCAGCAGGCGGGTCGGCAACCACCGACGCCAGCGCGGAGACCGACAGCTGCCACAGCTCGGTGAGTCGTCCGGCTTCTCCGGCGGTCAGCAGGCTCTCGCCGTAACGCCAGTTGGCGACGAGCTGTGGGCCATTCTCGGTGGCGCGCACCACGGTTACCACGTCGAGTGTGTATCGAAGCGGCAGATCGGGCTCCGGATCGGTAGGGAGCCGATCGTTGAGCTCGAGGTCGGTGATCGGCGCCCACGGCTGCCACGAATCGTCACCACGGCGCGAACCCCCACCGCTGGGCGAATCGTCAACACCGCGCGAATCGGCACCGTGCAGATCGAAGCGGCCGAGATAATTGAACTCGATCTGCGGCTCGACCGTATCGACCAGCTCGTCGGCGCCGCGGACATACTTCAGGATGCCGAAATCGATTCCGCTGCCGGGGATCGTGGAGAGGTCGGTGGCGACGTCGTCGAGCAGACGGGTGGCGGCGGCCCGATCGCCAGCGGCCTCCGCGGGGTCGAGATCGTGTCCGGTGCCGAGCCGGACCGGATAGACGGTGGTGAACCACCCGAGAGTTCGGGTGGTGTCCACCGACGGGCCGGCCAGTTCGTCGTCGCGTCCGTGCCCTTCGAGGGCTATATAGGCACCCTGGGTGGGATCGGCGCCGCGTTCCCGCCGCCATCCGGCGATCGTCAGGGTCAGTGCGGCCAGCAGGAATTCGCGCATGCCGATACGTTTGTCCAGCGCGCCCAGGATGGTCCCGGTGATGTCGGCGGGTGTCAGGGTGACCGCGGACCGCAGCGACGACCAGGTGTCCACGCGCGGGTCCGGCAGCCGGGCACCGATCGGGGCGTCGGGTGCGGACACCTGCTCGACCCAGTGGTCGAGTTGTGCCGACACCTCCGGACGATCGGCACGGGCCCGGATCTCGGTGCACCAGTACCGATAGTCGGTGCGTTCGCCGTCGATCGTCGGCGGGGCACCCGCGGCCAGAGCCGCACCGGCGCCGGCGAGGTCGCCGAAGATGATCTGCCAACTGACTGCGTCCACAGCCAGGTGATGGATCGCGAGCAGCAAGATGTCATGGGCGCCCAGCCGGTTCAGTCGAACCGCGGCCAGCATCCGCCCCTTGTCGGGGTCGACCGCGTCATTGGCGCGTCGCGCGGCAGTGGTGATGCCCGCGGGCAGATCAGTGCTCGGCATCGAGGCGAGAATAGTTGTGGCGTCAACGGTTCCAGCATCACGGGTGACGACCCCCGCGGGCGTACGCGTGGCCCGCAACATGTCGTGACCGTCGATGAGGGTCTGCAGGATCGTCTGCAGATCGCCCTCGGACAGACCATCTGGCAACGCGAACAGCACGGTCTGCGTGAATCGCCGATCGTTGCCGTACTCGTCGAGCCATTCCACGATGGGCAGGGCGGGCACGATGCCGGGGCCGGCGCGGGTGGCGTCGGGTTCATCGACGTGGCGGTCGATGGCATCCGCGAGGTCGGCGACCGTGGGGTGCGCCAACACCATCCGTGGTGTCACGGTCAGGTCGTGCTCGCGCAGTGCGTGCACCGCGGCCATGGCGACGATGCTGTCGAGGCCGAGGTCGAAGAAGTCCTCGTCGGCCGCCGGGGTACTCCCCAAGACCGCACCGATCACCGACGACACCACGCGCCCGGTGGGGGTCAGGTCGGCGCTGTCCGCGCCGGATCGCGCTTGCAGCGCCTGCGCCGCGGACTCGGCCAGAGCACGGCTGTCCACCTTGCCGTTGTTGTTCATCGGCAACACCGGCAGCGTGACGATCCGGGTGGGCACCATGTGCGCGGGCAGCAGTTCGGCCAACCCTGATCGCACCAGGCGCGCGTCGAGCTCGGCACCGGCAACCAATCCGACGAGCGCGGGACCGGCCGTACGGTCGACCACCACGACAGCAGCCGACCGAATCCCGGGCAGCCGCCGCAGCGCCGCCTCGATCTCGCCGGTCTCGATGCGATAGCCGCGGATCTTCACCTGGTCGTCGCGGCGACCGACGAAGACGATGTCGCCACGATCGTTACGGCGCACCAGATCTCCGGTGCGATACATCCGTTCCCCTTCGGTGAACGGGTCGGCCACGAAGCGTCCGGCGGTCATCGCCGCCTTGCCCGTGTAGCCGCGGGTGACCTGCGTGCCAGAGAGATACAGCTCCCCGGCGACCCCCGTAGGAACGTGACGCAGACGGGTGTCGAGGATGTAGGCGGCCATCCGATCGGTGGGTGAGCCGATCGTGGGCACGGGCGAGTCCGGTATCCGAGCGACCACGGCCTCCACCGTGGTCTCGGTGGGCCCGTAACAGTTGTGTGCGGTGGTGCCGGGTAGCGCGCTCAGCTGACGCCAGAGCGCGGGGCCGATCGCCTCACCACCCAGCGCGAGTACGGACAGATGGGCATGACCGACGCCTTCATCACCGACCAGTCCAGCCGCCGCGAGCTGACCGAACATCGACGGTGTCGTGTCGATCATGTCGATGGCGCGCTCGGCGAGTCCGGCGACAAGTCGTCCTGCATCGCGCATCTCGTCCTCACCGAACAGATGGACGGCGTGACCGTCGAGGAGCGCCGCCAGCGGCTGCCACGACGCATCGAAGCTGAACGTCCAGGCATGTGCCACCCGAAGCGGCCGGTCGAGCCGCTGGCGTGCCGGGGTGAGCATGTGATCGCGGTGGTCGCGGCAGTAGCTCACCAACGCCGCATGAGTGCCTATGACACCCTTGGGTTCGCCGGTCGACCCCGACGTGAAGATCACGTAGGCGGCACTCTCGGGGCATAGCGCGGGGCGCGTGATCTCAGCGGGACGGGCGGCGATCCGGTCGGCCGTGTCAGCATCATCGACGACCACCGCGGTGACCCTGCCGTCGGTCCGGAACCGCGACAGATTGGCCAGATCGGTCACGACGACCCGCGCACCGGATTGCTCCAGCATGTTGGCCATCCGCTGATCGGGCAACGCGACATCGACCGGGACGTATGCGCCACCGGCAAGCATCGTGGCCAGGATGGTGATGACCGAATCCGCCGATCGCGGCAGCGCGATCGCGACCACCGACTCGGGTCCAACGCCGCGGGCGCGGAGTTCACCGGCGAGCTGGGACGAGCGCGCGGCAAGCGCGGCGTAGCCGATGGACTGTGTCGCGTCGACGAGCGCAGGTGCCTCCGGTGTCCGACGGGCCTGATCGAGGAACGCCGCGATCACCGACGGTGCGAGGTCTGCGGCCTCGGCCCGCCGCGTGGAGGTCCGGTCGATCAGTGCGCGCTCCTCGGGCAGCAGCACGTCGATAGCATCTGTGGGACCATCGCCCGCGGCGGGCAGCTGTTCGAGCACCCGCAGCAGTCGCGCCGCGATCTCGGCCGGGCGGAGGTCACCGAGCGCACCGTCGATCGCCTCGGTGATGATGACGAGTTCGCCGTCGAGCACGTAGGCGACGACGGTGAGGGGGTAGTGCGCCAAACTCTCCATCGCCAGCGGTAGGAAGCGGGTGCCGTCGGGCGCGGAGACCGGCTCGGTGGCCGACCCGATCGGGGCGTTCTCGAATACGAAGAGCGTGTCGAACAGGGCCGAATGCCCCGACGCCCGTTGGATATCCGACAACCCCAGGTATCCGTGGTCGCGCATCTGGATCGACGTGCGTTGCAGGGCAGCGCAGTTCGCTCTCACCGTCTCGGGTTCACCGGCGGCCGCAGTGAGTCGGACGCGCGCCGGGACGGTGTTGATGAACAGGCCGATCATCTCGTCGGCGCCCGCAAGACCCTGCGGACGCCCGGAAATGGTGGTCCCGAACACGACGTCGTCTCGATCGGTGAGCCTTCCGAGCACAGTGGCCCACGCGTATTGGACCGCGGTGTTGACCGTGAGGCCCGCCGATCTGGCCCACGTGATCAGGCGTTCGGTGTCGGCGACCGGCAGACGATGACGCGTGCGCACGGGTTCGGTGGTCGTCGTACCGGCCTCACCGAGCATCAGCGGCTCGACCCCCGCGAGGTGATCCACCCACCGCGCGCGGGCGGCGTCGACGTCCTGCGCGGCCAACCAGGCGATGTAGTTGCGGTACGGCCGAACCGGCGGCAATGTCGAACTCGAGGCGCCCGCGGCGTAGATCGTGAGCAGTTCGGAGAAGAACAGCGCGATCGACCACCCATCCATCAGGATGTGATGTGCGGTGACCAGCAGTCGCCATCGGCCGTCGAGCTCGACGAGCTTCACCCGGATCGACGGCCCGCGGCGCAGATCGAACCGGCGGGCGCGTTCGGCGGCGGCCAATTCGTCGAACTGTGCGGCGGTGGCGCTGATTTCCTCCCAGGGGACCTTGACGCGACTGGGCACGATCTGCACCGGTTTCGGTAGATCTTTGTCCCACAAGGACACCCGGAGATTAGGGTGTCTGTCGACGATCACGTCGACGCTGCGATGCAGCCGGTCCACGTCGAGCGGGCCGGTGATCTCGACGACGAATTGCATCGAGTAGACATCGAATCCCTCGCCGGCCATCTCGGACAGCGTGAACAGCCCTTCCTGTAGGGGGCTGAGCGCCAGTACGTCCTCGATCTCGGGCGCGGTGGTCACTGCTGCGACTTCCAGGCCGCGCCGAGCGACGACAGCATGTCGTCGCTGAGACCCGACGCACTCATCGGTGCAGCGTCGGCCTGGTCATCGGCGTGCCGTGCTGCGGAATCGCTCCCCGCTTGATCGGCACCCGGATCCTGGGTCGACGATCGGGTCTGCTCCTCGTCGACGGCCGCGGCCAATTCGGCGATCGAGTAGTGGTCGAAGATCTGCTGCGGTGCCAGCGGGAGACCTTCCGCGGCTGCGCGGGCTGACCACTGGATCGAGATGACGCTGTCGCCACCGACGGCGAAGAAGTTGTCATCGCGACCGAGTCCGTCCACACCGAGCAGATCGGACAGGATGGCGATCAGCCGTTCCTCGGTCGGGGTCTGCGCCCCTCCCCCGGCAGTCGCGGTCATCGCCATCACCATCGGCGCCGGAGTCGAATCGAACGGATCGGTGAATCGTGATCCGGGTGCCAACGCGGACAGCGTCTCGCCGAGTGCGGCTCCCGCCCCCGACTCGGTGGCCACCCACTCGCGCACCGACCCCAGGTCGGTCGACCCGGTGTGCTGTAGCGCCGCCAGCGTCCGCGGTGTCGCGTGCACGCGGTGCGGCCGGTCGCGGGTGATGATGGCGGCGAGTTCGGCCGGGTCCTCCGCGTGCATGTCCGGGGTGATCACTCCGGGCAGCGGCGGCAGCACGATCGCCTCGACCGGGGTGTCGGCGTCCGCGCCGAAGGCGGTCAGCATGGCGCCGAGCGCGGCCGCGATTCCGTCGATGGTGCTCTGGTCGTAGAGATCTGCACTGCCGACGATGCGACCGTCGAGACCGCCTTCGGCGCTCACGGTGAGGATCACGTTGAGATCCAGGAACGAGGTGTCCTGCTCCACGGGCAGCAGCGCAATGGTGGCATCGGCGTCGTCGAGCGGCCGGCCGGTGATGTTCTGGTCCCGATCACGGAAGTGGATCATGCTCTGGAACAGCGGGTTCCGGGATCTGGTTCGCCGCGGATTGAGCGCCTCGACGAGCCGCTCGATGGGCACATCCTGGTGAGCGAAGGCGTCGAGGACCGTGTCGCGGCAACGCCGGATGAGTTGCCGCACGGTCGGCGCGCGGTCAGTACGCGAACGCAGTGCCACCATGTTGGCGAACAGACCGACGAGGCGTTCGGTACCGACGTCGACGCGTCCGGCCACCGGGGTGCCGATGGTGATGTCGTCCCCACCACCGAGCCTGCTCCAGAGTGCCGTCAACGCAGCGGTGATCATCATGAATTCGGTGGCGCCGCAATCATCGGCCGTGCGCCGCAACCGTCGATGCGTTTCCGGGGACACCGCCAGGTCGGCGAGCACGCCGGCCTTCCCGAGCGCGGGCGGGCGTGGCCGATCAGCGGCAACCGTGATCTCATCTGGTTGCCCGTCGAGCACGGCACGCCAGTGCTCGATCTGCCGACGGCCGAATTCTGCTGCGCTGTCCAGATCTGCGGCGCTGTCGGACTTCGCGGCACCGGACGCATCCGTGGCGTGCACGTCGGCTCGGTCCACCCCCACCGGGAACACCCGATGCTGCCAGAGTGCGTAGTCGGTGTAGGTCAGTTCCGGTGTGGGCAGTGCGGGCGCCATCCCCGCGACGCGGGCCCGATAGGCCGCGATCAAATCGTCAATCAGCACATCGGTGGACCAGTGGTCGATCACCATGTGATGTACCACCAACGACAGGGTGTGCCGGGTGTCGTTCTCGCGCAGCAGACTCACGTTCAGCAGCGGCCCCTCGGCGAGGTCGAAGAGGTGCTCGCGGGTCTGAGCCAACTGTGCGGTGAGCGTGTCCGGGCCATCGACGTCGACAACCGGCACGTCCAGACTCACACTGTCGGCGACGCGTGCGGTCGGCAGGCCGTCGCGCTCCACGAACGTGGTGCGCAGCGCGGAGTGGCAGGCGACCACATCGTCGAGCGCGGCACGCAGCGCAGCCACGTCGATCGGACCGTCGAGTCGCAACGCCAGCGGGATGTTCCCCGCCGCGCCCGGCCCTTCGAAACGGTGCTGGAACCACATCGCGAGCTGCGAAAAGGACAGCGGAACCGGGTCGGGCACATCGACGTGGCGCAACGGTGGGCGGGTGGATGCCGTGGCGTTCGGGGGTGCCGGCATGCTCACCGATGGTGCGGCCGGGACGCTGGTGTCGACGCCGGTGCTGTCGTCGAGACCGACAGCACCGTCATCCAGGGCGTCGAGTTCACCCAGGTCGTCGATATCGCCCAGGTCGTCGAGGTCGATACCGAACTCTTCGCGCACCGCGGCATTCACCGCAGCCGCCAGTCCGGCGACGGTCGGATTGTCGAGCGGCAGACGTACATCCACATCGATACCGAACTCGGTAGTCAACGTGGTCACGAGCCGAGCAGCGAGTAACGAATGGCCACCCAGGTCGAAGAACGATGCTCCGGCCGAAATGTCGTCGCGGCCGAACAGTTCGGCATAAACCGCCGCGATCCGCTTCTCGGTCGGCGTCTGCGGTTCCCGGTCATCGCGGGGACGCACCGTGATGATCGGCAGCGCATCCCGATCGAGCTTGCCGTGCGTCGTCAGCGGCACCTCGTCGATGACGGCGACCGCGGACGGCACCATGTAGTCCGGAAGGCGGGTGCGGGCGTCGGCCAGCACCGCGTCGAGGTCGATCGCCGACCCTGCGTGTGCCGCCGGGATGACGTAGGCGATCAGACGCGCACCGGAATCGTCGGAGTCCACCAGGACGAGCGCATGGGCGACGTCGGGATGGTGGGTCAGACCGGCTTCCACCTCACCGAGTTCGATGCGGAATCCGCGCACCTTGACCTGCTCGTCGGCGCGGCCCACGAATTCCAGGTCGCCGTCGGGATTTCGGCGCGCGAGGTCTCCGGTGCGATAGAGACGAGCTCCCGGCGTGAACGGATCGGCGACGAACCGCGTCGCGGTCAGCATCGGGCGACCGAGATATCCCCGCGCCAGTTGCGTACCGCCGAGATAGATCTCCCCGACCACACCGTCAGGGACCAACCGCAGTCCCGGGTCGAGCAGGTAAGCGGCCACATTGGTGTTGGGTGTGCCGATCGGCACCACGGTGTTGCCCTGCGGTGTGGTGATCGGGTGATGTGTGGCTGCGACGACGGCCTCGGTGGGTCCGTAGTTGTTCGACAACGCCGCATCGAAGTTGGTGGTGAAGGCGTCGGCCACCTCGCCGGAGAAGGCCTCGCCGCCGACCGGGACGGTGCGCAGCATCGTCCACTGTTTGACCTCCGGCACCATCAGCAGCGTCGACAGCAAGGTCGGCACCATGTGCATCACGGTCACGCGACGACGTACGAGAAGCTCTGCCATATAGGCGATGTCGTGCACCGCACCGGGCTTGGGCACCACCAGGGTCGCGCCCACGGCCAAGGTGCAGAAGATCTCGAACATCGATGCGTCGAAGCTCACCGACGACGTCTGCACGAGCCGATCCTCGGCACCGATCACCTCGCCGGCACCGAATCCGATCAGATGATCGGCGATGGCATCGTGCGACACCGCAACACCTTTCGGCGCCCCGGTGGAACCGGAGGTGTAGATCACGTAGGCGAGATTCGATGGATGCAGCGGCGATCGACGTTCGGCGTCGGTGGGAGCGCTTGCCGCCGAGGCGTATTCCGTGTTCGACGACACCTCCTCCTCGGCGGCCGCCAACGCGGCTGCGTCGAGTACCAAGCGAGGCGCGGCGTCGGAGATGAGGAACTCGGTTCGGTCGGCCGGATAGTCGGGGTCGATCGGCAGATATGCGGCACCCGACTTGAGCACAGCCAGCGCGGCGACCACGAATCCGACCGATGCGCCGAGGCGGAGTCCGATCACGTCGTCGGGGCCCGCACCCGATCGGATCAGCCAGTGCGCCAGCCGGTTCGATCGCTCGTCGAGGGCCCGGTAGCTCAGGGTGACATCATCGGAGACGACCGCATCATGCTCGGGGCGCGCGGCGACCGCGGCGGCGAACAGATCGACGACGGTACTCGACGCGACCGGCGCGCGGTGCCCGGTGGAGGCCGCCAGCACGCGCTCGCGTGCGGCGGGGGCGAGAAGTTCGTGGTCCCGGATCGGCGCGAGCGGATTGCCCAGCATGTGCTCGAGCAGGTTGAGGTAGCCGTCGGCGATGTCGGATGCCAGGACGTCGCCGAAGCGTTCGGTGTCGTATTCGATCTCCAGCGACGCCTGCTCACCGGTCACGATGCTGAACTCCAACGGCAGCTGACCGTTCGGCGTGCTCAGCTCGACGAGAGGTTCAGCGGCGACTCCGCGCAAGGCGAAGCCCTGTGCGTCGCCGCGGGCGCTGAGGCTGATCTCGACGAGTTGTTCGAGTCCGTCGGCTCCGGGCGCGCGCTGCGGGTTGAGCGCTCCGACAACCGCGTCGATCGGCGCACTCTGGTGGGCCAGTCCGTCGGTCAGGCGCTGTCCCGCCAGCGAGATGAGCCGGTCGAAGTTGTCGTGGCCGGCCAGCCGGGTTCGCATCAGCAGGGTGTTGCCGAAGTAGCCGATGAGCGGGGCTGCCTGGGCAGGCCGCTGGGTGACCGGAACCGCGATCGTGAAGTCGGTGGCCCCGGTGAGCCGATGGATCAGCGCGTCGAGGGCGGCGGCGTAGACGGTGAACGGACTGACCGCGCCCGTGCGGGCCAGCTCGTCGACTCGGTCACGCATGGTGTCGGGCAGCGGACGGGTGAGCAGCGCACTCTGGCGCCGCCCGGAGGCGTCGGCGCGCCGGGCCGGTAGGCCGACCGGTTCCGGAAGCGGGGTGAGTTGGGTTAGCCAATGGTCGAGGTCTGCGGCCACTGTCGCGGCGTCGGTGTCGGGCAGGTCGACATACTGCCGCGGCAACGGCGTCGACCCGCCGGCGTCGGCCACACCGTCCTCGGCGTTGTATGCGCGGTTGACCTCGTCGAACAGAATCGGCCACGACTCGTCGTCCCAGCAGATGTGGTGCACGGTGAGCAGCAGGATGTGTTCGTCGGTGCCGGAGGCGATCAGTAGCAGCCGGATCGGCGGCTGAGTCGTGAGATCGAACGGCGTCCCGAACTCCCGGCGCGCGAGCACCGTCAGCCGCCGGTCGCGACGAGTGCCGGTCAGATCGCCGATGTCGTCGGTGCGCCAGGCCAGGGTGGCGGCGGCGTGATGACGCGCACGTGGCTCGCCGTCGTCGTCCGATTCGTAGGTGGTGCGCAGGATCTCGTGGCGGGCCACCACCGCGGTGAACGCGGCACGCAGCCGCTCCTCGTCGAGCGGACCGGCGAGCCGATAGGCGACCCCGACGTTGAGGCTGGTGTCCGCGCTGTCGCGGTGCGACACGAACCAGAGTCGGCGTTGGGCCGCCGCCAACGGACTCGTCGCACCGTCCGGGCGGGCCGCGATCAGTGTGTCCGTACCGGAACCGGCCAGCCCGCCGGCCGCCAGCCGCTGACGGAGAAGTTCTTTCCTGCGCTGGGTGAGATCGTCTGCCATCGCGGTCAGAGGCTGCAGGGGATCTGCGCGTAGGAACCGATGTCACAGATCGACCGGTTCGACAACTTCCACTGGCCGCCCTGCCAGACCCAGTACACCGGCATGCGGGCCGGCTGGTAGCCCGGCGACTTCAGTTCCAGCGTCGCCTTGGCGGTGTTGCCGTTCACGGTGACCGGCCCGGTCACGTTGTAGGTGAAACCGAGCGGCTTGAACCGCTGGAGCAGCAGCACGATGGGCTGCGCCTGGTTCACTGCGCGCTGACCACCCTCCAGACGCTGCGCCTTCTGGGCATTCGATCCGCCACCGACGAGGACGTCGAGGTCGTTCTGAAGCTGACCGACCGTCGGCGTCGCCCGCGATGCGGTGGTCGTCTGGGTGGTCTGCTGAGTCTGCTGGGTCGGCTGCTGCGGGGCTGCCTCAGGCACCGCGCCCGGTGCCAGTCCTCCACCGGAGGCGCCGCCACCGGCGGGCAGGTCGGCGCTGCTGCCCTCGCCGGGCGGGCCGAGCACCTCCCCCTTGGGCCCGGCCGCGATCGACGGGTTCGCGGCACCGGCCGGCGGTGCGGCAGACGCCGGCGCACCGGCGGTGGGCGCCTGCTGCGGCAGCTGTCCCTGTGCGGAACCCAGGTTGACCACCGTGGGCTGCGCGGATGATGCCGACGTGCCCTGCCCGATGTCGGACAGCAACAGACCGACCACACCGATCGTCACGATCAGCGCGGAGATGATCGCCGAGACGCCGCCGGCCACGAGCACGGTCGGCCAGCTGACGCCCCCGGCCGGGCCATTCGGGGCGTCGCCCGAGTCATCTGCCGGCTCGTCGGTCGGGGTGTCCACGGCGCTGTCGGCCGCGGACTGCTCTGGCGTTGCCGAGTAGGCCTGGGCACCGATCGGTCCGGTGGCGGTGTCGTCGTAATCGCTCGACATGGGCTCGCTCCCCTCACTGGGCCCGTGCTGTTTCATTAGCCTGACCTTACTTCATCGACCTGCAGGGATGTCAGGAGCCATCAGGGCGATGACCTCCCGCAACGTCGCACCACCGAGTATCGCCTCGATCGGGAGGTCCTGGCCGAGCGTGGCCTGCACTCGCTTGCGTAGGTCGAGGGCCTGCAGTGAATCCAGACCGAGTGCTACCAGCGGAAGATCGGGGTCGAGATCCATTCCGCCCGCCGGCAAGCCCATCGCGCCGGCGAGTTCGGCGCGGAGCAGTTCGGCCTGGCCAGATTTGGTCGTCCCAGGACCCGCTTCGACACTGTCGGCGCCAGGTGCAGGAGTGTCGACTGTCTCCATCGGAGTGACCGGGGGCGGTGCCGCGGGTGCCGGATCGCCGACAGACGGCGTGGGGCTGTCACCGACCTCGGTCAGGATCTGCGCGGCTCCCAGCACACTCAGCAATGCACGCAACTCGCCGAAGTCGGCGGCGAGGACGACGCTGTCACCGGACAGATCCGCGAATCCCGCCGCGATGGCCGCAGCGGGAGCCATCGGGATCACCCCGGCGCCCGCCACCCGGGCCACACCGTCGGCGTCGAGCGGCCCTTGAGCCTGCCACAGTCCCCACTGCACCGACACCGCGTTGATCCCGTCGGCGCGCAGCTCGGCGGCCGTGACGTCGAGCATCCGGTTTGCCATCGCGTACAGGGCCTGGTCACGGCCGCCCAGCGTCGCGGCCAGCGACGAACACAGCACCACGCGCACATCGTCGACCTGTGGGACGGCGCGGATGACGTTGCCGATGCCGACGACCTTGGCGCGGGTGGCGGTCGCGATGTCCGTGGTGGAGATGGTTTCCATCGGCCCCGCCACATAGTTCAGGGCCGCGTGCAGGACCACGCTGACGGGTTCGGGCAGGCGGGCCGCGAGGTGGTCGATCGCGGCCTCGTCGCCGATGTCGCAGGCGACCACGTCGATGACCGTCTGGTATCGACGGCGGATGGCGTCGATACGGCCGAGTGCCTCCGCCGTGCCGCCCGAGCGGCTGACCAGCGTGATGCGGCCGGCGCCCCCCGACGCGAAGTGCGCACAGAATTCCAGTCCGAGCTTGCCGGTGCCGCCGGTGATGAGGACGTGTGGCGTGTCTGCCCGCAGCGGCGCGGCGGTCGTCGCATCGGGTGCGGCGGGGATCAGTCGTTTCACGAATGGCGAGCCCCCGCGCAGCGCGATCTCCGGTTCGTCGGCGATGTGCAGCGCGGACAGCACAGCGGATGCCCGCTCGCCGGCGGACGCAGTGTCTTCGGCGGCGCCGAGGTCGAGGTGTCGGAACCGGGTACCCGGGTGTTCGGCGGCCGCGCACCGCAGCGCGGAGCTCACCGAGGCCTGGACCAGATCCGGTGCCGTTCCGTCTCCGGCCGCGTCGCTGTCCACCGATTCACCATCGATCGTCAGCCACCAGAACTGTTCGACGAGCGGCCCCGGGCCGGGCCGCCAGCGTCCGTCGGCGAGAACAGCTGCGAGGTGATCGCCGGCCGTGTCGGGTTTGGTGCCCGGCAGGCCGGTCAACAGCAGCACGGTGTCGAACGCCGACTCCGGTTGCTGCCCTTGACCGTCGGTCGTCGTCGGGTCGACCACGTCGGCGACTGCGCCGTGATCCGGAGCCGCCGCACAGATCTGCGCGGCCAGGTCCGCGCATTGACCGGTGGGATCGAGCACCGCGATCTTTCTCGGCGCCTGGGTCTTGCGGCGCTTCAACGGAAGCCAACCGGCCTGCAGACGATGCGCGGCCCGGCCGACCTGCCGGGCGGCCCAGTCCGGCGAATTGACGTCGTCGCCGAGCCCGGATTCGCGGTCGGCCCACAGATGGACCCGGCGCATCACGGTGTTCGGGAACCCTTCCAGCGGTGGCCGCGGAGTCGCCTGCGCGTCGGCGTCCCCCAGCGCGTCCCACCGGAATCCGGTGTCGGCGACGGCCACCGCGGCGACGTTGCGCGTGAATTCGGCCAGGCCATCGGCATCACGCCGCGACGTACCGAGGATCTGTCGACTCGATCCGGCATCGTCGACCCCGGCCAGCGTCTCGCCGATCGCGAGCAACAGAGTGGGGTGTTCGGACATCTCGACGAACAGGTTGGCGCCATGGGTCCGCGCGGCATCGCTGATCGCCTTGTCGAAGCGCACCCGGTTGCGCAGATTCCAGAACCAGTAGTCGCCCAACGACATCGACTCGTCCAGAGCCCCGCCGAGTGTCGCGCCGACGCACGGCAGCCCGCCGGACAGCATCGACTCATTCTCCAGGTAGGTGCCCAGCGCGTCGAGGAAGGCAGGCTGGTACTCGCTGACGATGCTGGTGTGCGCCGGGTACTCGACGCGAATCTCCTTGGCGAATTTGCCTTGGGCGGTGAGCGATTCCACCATCTCGAGCACTGTGTCCCGTTGGCCGGAGATGCACAGGATGTGGGCGGAGTTGACCACCGACAGCTGCGCCCACCCAGAGTGGCGAGCCAGCATGTCCTCGCATTCGTCGACGTCGATGCCGACGACGGCCATCGTGTGCCCGCGCGGCGACAGCTCGTGGACCAGCCGGGCGCGGATGGTCACGATCGTCAACGCATCCGGCAACGTCATCGCACCACTGCGGTAGGCGGCGGCGATCTCACCCTGCGAGTGCCCGACGGTGACCGCGGGCGCCACTCCGGCGGCGTCCCACATCGCGGTGAGCCCCACCATCTGCATGAACAGGGCCGGCTGGATCACCCGGACATCGGATGCCGCCGGGTCGTCCTCGGCGAGCTCGCCGAGCACGTAGTCGCGCGGCGACGTGCCGAACAGTCGCATCGACTGTGTGTGACATTCCTCCACCGCGCGCCGATACGGTTCGGAGAGTGCGTGATACCCCCGTCCCATGCCGGGTCGCTGGCTGCCCTGGCCGGGGAAGGTGTAGGCGATCTGCCGGGATGTGGCGGCGCCGGCACCGACGATGACGTCGGGATGCGGCCGTCCCTCGGCGAGTGCGTCGAGCGCGCCGGCGAGCTGATGAGGCTCGGTGGCGAGGATAAGTGCGCGATGCCGGCGGGCCGGCCGGGTGCGCAGCAGCTGATCGGCGACGGCGGCCACCGGCACACCCGGATGTGTTCGGACGTAGTCGTGCAGGGCTGCGGCCTCGGCTGCGATGAGCTCTGCGGCATCGGAACTCACCAGCACCGGCACCCGCCCGTCGGGCATCCGCGGTCCCGCGAACGGGGCTGCGGCACCCGACATTGCGCGTGTGGTCGTCTCAGACATGGGCTGCCTCGCTCTCCGCGACCGGCATCGAGATGATGGCGTGGGCGTTGGTTCCCGACACCCCGAAACTCGACACCGCGGCGTAGCGGCGGTCTCCGCGCGCCTGCCACGGCTGTGTCGTCGTCGACAAGCGCAACCCGCCGCGATCCCAGTCGATGGCGGCGGTGGGGTCGTCGGCATACAAGCTCGGCACGGTCATCCCGTGTCGGCCACACTGCAGCACCTTGATGAGTCCGAGGATGCCCGCGGCCGCCTGTGCGTGTCCCGCGTTGGATTTCACCGACCCGAGCAGGACCGGGCGGTCGGCTGGCCGGGCGGCACCGTAGGTGTTCTGCAATGCCTCGAGTTCCATCGGATCGCCCAGCGGCGTACCGGTGCCGTGTCCTTCGATCACGTCGACGTCGGCCGGGCACACCCCGGCGGCAGCGATGGTGCGATCGACCAGCTGCTGCTGGGCGCGTGCACTGGGCACGACGATCGGGCCGCCGCCACCGTTGTGGTTGACCCGCGTGCCGAGCACGGTGCCGTAGATGCGATGGCCGAGCCGCCGTGCGCGGCCCTCCGGTTCCACCACCACCACGCCGGCACCCTCGCCCCACAGGGTGCCGGTGGCGCCGGCACTGTAGGAACGGCAGTGTCCGTCGTCGGCCAGTCCGTTGTTCTTGGCGAACTCGAAGAAGGCGCCGGGAGAGCCCATCACGCACACACCGCCGGCGAGCGCCCACTCGCATTCCCCCGACCGCACGGCGTTGGCGGCCAGATGCAGCGCGGTCAACGACGACGCGCACGCGGTGTCGACGGTCATCGACGGGCCGACCGTACCCAGGACGTGCGAGATCCGGCCGGCCACCGCACCCAGCGCGGTACCGGCGATGCGATGACCGGAGTAGTCGTTGACCGCGGCAGCGCGCGGCCCGTACTCGGCGATCGAGGCACCCATGTAGACGCCGACCTCATGGTCGCGCAGCGCCGCGGGATTGATTCCAGTGTTCTCCAGCGCCCGCCACGCCACTCGCATCGCGACACGCTGCTGTGGGTCCATGGCGACCGCCTCACGGGGACTCACCCCGAAGAACAGCGGGTCGAAATCGGCCGCGCCGCGCAGAAATCCGCCGGCATCGGAAACCTCACCCCAGCCCTCGAGTGCGCCGAGCGCCAGCACCTGATCGACCGGCCAGTCGCGGTCCCGCGGAAACGGTTCGATGAGTTCCACACCGTCGGCCAGTGCGGCGAAGAAGTCCTCGGGTGTCTCGATCCCACCGGGCGCCTCCACCGCCATGCCGGCGATGACGACGGGTTCGACGCTCATCAGTGGCCCACCCGGTGGGTGGCCGCGTCGCGGGTCTCGACGAGCACCTCGAGGATCTCCGTGTCGTTGGCGTCGAGGTAAAAATGTCCCCCGTCGAGGACGCTGACCGTGACGTCGTCGGCGTGCTGGGTCCAGGTGTGCAGGTCGTGCGGCCGGATCACCGGGTCGTCTGCGCCACCGAGCACCGTGATCGGCGCGGCGATGCGCGCATCGGTTGTCGCGCTGTACGCGTCGAACGCCTGGTAGTCGGCGCGTAGCACCGGCAGCGCCATCCGCATGACGGCGTCGCTGCCCATCACCGCTCCCCCGGTGCCGTCGAGCGCCGACAGATGCGCCATCAACCTGTCGTCGTCGGTCGGATGCGGCGGGAGGTCGGCGACCTTGCTGGGCGCGGTCGCCGCCGAAACCACCAGTCCCGCGATCGGTACCGCCGAACCCTCCGCGCGGCGAACGAATTCGAACGCGACGATGGCGCCGAGGCTGTGGCCGAAGACGGTCAGCGGGCGTTCGGATGCGTCCGGTCGGGCGAGATAGGCCGTGTGCGCTTCGGCGGCCAGATCGGTGAGAGCGGTGGCTGCCGGTTCACGCATCCGGTCCTGGCGCCCGGGGTATTGCATGATCAGCACGGTGAACTCGCGACTGAACAGTTCCGACAGCGCGCGATAGGCCGATGCCCCGGCGCCGGCATGCGGAAACACCAGCAGCGGAGGGAGGCCGGGTCGCAGCGGCTGATGGAACTGCCGCAGCGCACCGAGGGCGGGGCGGGCGGTGCCGGTCTGGTTCTGCGTCATGTCAACTTCCTGTGTGGGTTAGCCTGGCCAGCATGTCCACTCGAGACCGAACGGAGCCGACCCTCATGGAATCCGCCGCTGCCGGGACGCCCGATGGGTACACCATCGGCCGCGAGATCACCGATGTCGGAGCGGATGTGGTCGCCGCCGGCGGCCCGGTGGTACCGGCGCTGACCGGCCGTTTCCGGTTGCGGGCGGTGGACCCGACCGGCGACGACCCGGCGATGCTGGTGTCGTGGTTCGCTCGGCCGCATCTGGTGGAAACCTGGGAGCAGGAGTGGTCGGAGGCGAAGTGGCGGGCCGACTCGACGCACCGCCTCGCCGGCGACTATTCGCGTCCGCTGATCGTCTCGCTCGACGGAACCGAGATCGGTTACGTCGAGCTGTACCGGCCCGCTCGTGACGAGATCGCGCGGCTGTACCCGGTGGACCCGTACGACATGGGCATCCACATCGCGACCGCTGACCCGGCACTCACCGGCCGCGGCGTGATGTCGGGGTGGCTCGCCGAGTTGGCGCAGGCTCTCTTCGATGCCGATTCTCGTTGTCGGCGTGTGGTTCTGGAGCCCGATGCGCGCAACTCGCGAGTTCGCCGCGCACTGACCCGTCACGGGTGGACCGATGCGGGTGAGTTCGATGTGCGGCCGGATCGGCGGATCGCCCTGCACATCCTGGGCCGCACCCCGGCCGACGTGCCGCAGCTGTGATCCGAGCATGTCAGCGTTCCTCACTCAGGACGGCCGCGCGTGCACCGCGGCCCTGACGCTCGGTGATCCGTAGCACCCGGTTGGACAGTTCGCCGAGCGAACTCAGGTTAGGGAAGCCCGGACCTTGTGCAAACCCGGCGAGGTTGGGTAGGAACAACTTCGGCGTCAGGCCAGTGACGGCGAGGTCGTGACCGATGGCCGACTCGATGCGTTCGAGCGTGGGCGGCCAGCCCAGTGTCAGTTCCAACAGATCCGCGGCGTCGTCGGTGAACAGGTCCAGGAACCATAGTGGTTGCCCGCCGGTCGCGTCGACGACGAGGTCGAAGGTGAGGGTCTGCGGGGCGCGCCCTTCGTTGTGCAGTGTCACCGCGATCAGCTCACCGGCCCGGCGGGCCGCCACCACGCGACCCTGCAGATGCTGGATACGACTGTCGCCGAGCAGGTTTTCCTGCACGCTGACCGAGAAGACACCGCGGTCGGTGCGCCGGATCACGTCGCGCCGTTCGGCCGGCGAGATGGCCGACCATCCGGTCGGATCGCTGAACATGGCGTTCTCGAAGTAACTCTCGCCACGTGTGTAGATGGTGGCGCCCGGCGAGATCACCGAGACCGACATGACCTCGTGGCGGGCCAATTCGTCGAGGGCAGAACCTGCGGTCTCGCCGCCACCGATGACCGCGGCGCGGGAGGCCACGGGCAGGTCGCGGCGCGAGACGCGGTCCCAGAACGCGGCAACCGACAGCACGTGCTCGTCGTCGAGGATCGCGGTGTCGCTCGATCCGGGTCCGGTGATCATGAGCGCATCGCCCACCACCTCACTGCTGCCGCCGTCGGGCATGGCGATCTGCAGGCTCCACTGGTCGTCGTCGGCGGAGACCGAACGCACGGTGCCGATGGTGATGTCGAGGTCGATGCGGGTGGCCACCCACTGCAGGTAGCGCGCCCACACATGGTGATGCGGGTTGGGGCGACCTCGGTCGATCCACTCGGCGTAGGTCTGGTGTTCCACCAGGAACGACATCCAACTGTAGGCCTGCATGCGGCGGCTGATCTCGGCGTTGAGGTCGCTGTGTGCAGTGCGGCCGGTGACCGTCGACCGGTAGGGGAAACCGATGTCCTTCTCGGGTCCCGTGCCGAGCCGGTGACGACCGTCGGTCCAGCCGCCGATGGACTGCCAGTTCGCGCCCACCGCATGCGATTCCACCACACGGACGTGCGGCGCCGGCAGCCCGAGTCCACGCATCACGGAGGCTTTGGCGGCCACGGCGATCGCCTTCGGGCCGGCCCCGATCACCAGGAGGGTCTGCGGAGGTCGAGTGCTCATCAGCGCGATCCCCCGGCCAGTTCGGCATCGGTGAGTTCAGCCTCGTCCATGGCCGCCACCTCGAGGTAGATCGCCGCCACCTGGTAGAGCCGGCCGGGCTGTTCGTCGGCCGCATCCACGCGCTGCGCGAGTTCACGCACCGTACGGGCGGTGAAGATGTCGACCACACCGATCTGCGGGGCGTCGAGCCACTCCCGGGCGCGCGCCACCACGGCGGTCGCGAGGACCGAATCGCCGCCGACGGCGAAGAAGTCGTCGGTCACCCCGATCCGGGCGGGGTCGGCGCCGAGCACCTCGACGACGATCATCAACAGCGCCCGCTCGAGGTCGTCCGCCGGTTCCACCCTCTGATGGTTGCCGGCGCCGGTGTCGTCGAACACCGCGGCGATCGCGGCGCGGTCGAGTTTGCCGTTCCCGGTCAGCGGGAGCTCGTCGAGGATCTCGATGGTGGCCGGGATCATGTAGGCAGGCAACAACTCCCGCAGCGCAGCGGCGATCGTTTCGGCGGACGGCCCCGTGGCGGCGGTGTCGTCGGTGGTGACCGCGGCGGCCAGACTGCGGGCACCGCCGGGCGCGGTGAGCACGGTCGCGACTGCGTGACGAACACCGTCGACCGATCGCAAGGCACCCTCGACCTCACCGAGTTCGACCCGGAATCCACGGATCTTGACCTGATGGTCTGCCCGACCCAGGAATTCGATAGTGCCGTCCGGCCAATACCGCGCCAGATCGCCGGTGCGATACCACCGGTGGCCGTCACGTTCGATGAACCGTTGCGCGGTGCGCTCGGGATCGTTGCGGTATCCGTGCGCCACACCGGCACCGCCGACCCAGAGTTCACCGGTGACCCAGTCCGGGCAGTCGCGGTCGGCCGAATCGACGATGCGACACATCACGTTGCGCAGCGGGGTTCCGAACGGCACCGACGTCCACTGCGCCGGCGGATCGACGACCTCGCAGACGGTCCCGTGAATGGCGATCTCGGTGGCACCGCCCAAGCCGGCGAAGCGGGCGCCGGGTGCCAACGCATGCAGGCGGCGCGGTAGGTCGACGCCCACCCAGTCCCCACCGAGCAACACCGCGCGCAGCGAATCTCCGAGCCCGGCAGATCCTTCCTCGGCGACGGTCAGCAGCATGTCCAGCGCACTGGGGACGCAGGTGAGGATCGACGCGCGATGGGTGCGCAGCAGATCGAGCCAGCCGGCCGGGTCGCGGGCATCGTCGGCGTCCACCGCGATGACGGCACCGCCGGCGCTGTAGAGGCCGAAGATGTCGTAGACGGAGATGTCGAACTCGAGTGCCGCCACGGTCAGCGAGCGATCCTCGGGGCCCACCGCGAAGCGGTCGTTGATGTCGTCGATGGTGTTCATCGCGGCCCGGTGCGGCACCTCGACACCCTTGGGCGTGCCGGTGGAGCCGGAGGTGAACAGGATGTAGGCGATCGATTCCGGGTCGGGCAGCACGGCTTGCGTGAACGGCGCGCGATGCGTCCTGGCGTGGGCGAGGTCGATGCCGACGACCCCGTCGAGCATGTCGTCGAGCGCGCCGTCGGCGCCGAGGACCACCCGGATGTCGCCGGTGGACAGGATCGTCGCGCGGCGCGTGACCGGCTGGTCGTGACCGATCGGTACCCAGGTGGCCCCGGTCGCGAACACCCCGAGTGTGGCCACCACCTGGTCGGGCCCCTTCGGGATCTGCACGCCGACCGCGTCGCCGGGAAGCACCCCTGCATCGCGCAGGGCGCCGGCCACCGCGAGTGCCTGACCCGCCAGTTCGCCGTAGCTCAGCGTGCCGCCACGCCAGAACAGGGCGGCGCGGTTGGGTTCGGCGACGGCGCGGGTGAAGAATTCCTGGTGCAGCACTCGCCCACTGCTCGGTGCGGCGGTGTCGTTGACCCGTCGTCGCACCTCCCGCTGCAGGGCGGGCAGCGCGGGGACAGCTGTACCCAGCCAGCCGGAGTCCCCGTCGGTCAGCCGTTCGATGGCCGAGATGTAGTGCGCGAACATCGCTTCCACCACGCCCGGCGGAAACGCCGCAGCGCGCACATCCCAGTTGAGCAGCAGGCCGCCGCGCACCTCGGTCACCTGTGCGTCCAACGTCACCTGCGGGCCCTGCGACACGATCCAGGAGGGGTCGCCGAGGCGGGCCAGCACGTCCTCGGAGAAGAGCTCGCCGAGTCCCAGTGCACTGGTGTAGACCACCGGAGCCAACACCTGTTCGCCGCGGGCACGCCCCAGGTCGCGCAGGACCTCCAACGCTCCGTAGCTGGCGTGTGACCCGTTGGCGTGCATCGTTGTCTGCATCGACCGGGCCAGGTCGAGCATCGATCGGGTGTGCCGGACGTCGACATCGATGAGCACCGACGAGCTGAAGTCCCCGGACACCCGATCGATCTCGGGATGCAGGGGCTCGCGGTGGAAGAGAGGGACATTGAGCAGGAAGCGATCGTCGCTGGACCATGCCCCGATGGTGGCGGCGAACACCGCGGCAAGCGCGATCGCGGGCGTCACGCCGCGCTGGTGCGCGGAACCGAGCAGAGTCTCCTTGGTGTCGGCGTCGATCCAATGATGATGACGCACCACGCTGTTGGGTCGTTCGCGGTGATTGTCGATGGTGCCGGCGGACTCGCTGCGGGCGGGCAAGGCCGGTCCGGACGGCAGTTCGTCGAGTCGTTCCGACCACCAGCGGCGGTCCCGGTCACGGTTCGGTTCGGGGCGCTCGGCGCGATAGGTGAGGTAGTCGCGGTAAGTCACCTCGGCCGCGGGCTGCGCCTGACCGTCATACAGTGCGACGAGGTCGGCGAGCAGCATCCGATAGCTCATCGCATCCGCGGCGAGCATGTCGATGTCGAAGTGCAGGCGATGGCGCCCGTCCGGCAACAGGGTCAGGGTCAGGTCGTACACCTGACCTGCGGCGACGTCGAGCATCTGGTGGCTCTTGGTGTCGCGGAGGACCGCCAGTTCGCGTTCGATCGCCGCCGGGGTTTCGGCACGGAGATCGTTGACCATCAACGGATCTCGGCCGAGGTGGTCGAGCACCTGTTGAGTGCCGTCGGGCCGGAAGCGGGCCCGGAGCATGGGATGGCGCTGGACGAGATCATCGGCGGCGGCGCGCAGACGATCGACATCAATTCCGGCGCCGTCGAATTCGACGTAGAGGTGGGCGGCCACCCCGCCGAGGTCGGCGGCATCGGTGCGGCCGATCCAGTACGCATGCTGCATGGGGGCGAGGGGAAACGCGGCGTCGTCCGAATCCGCGGTGCCGTCGGCGAGATTCTGGGTTCCGTCGGCGAGATTCTGGGTTCCGTCGGCGGGTTTCGGGGTTCTGTCGGCGGGTTTCGGGGCGTTGTCGCTGGTTGCCGGGGTTCTGTCGGCGGCGGCCAGCATCCGGGTCCACGCGTCGACGGTCGGCTCGGCAGCGAGTTGGGCAAAGTTGAGTCGGTGCCCGCGTTTACGCCAGCCGCCGGCGATCTTCATCATCCGGATCGAGTCCAATCCGAGGGAGATGAGGTCGGCGTCGTCGGCGATCTCGTCGCGTGGGATTCCCAGCGCGTCGACGATGGCGTCCTTGACCTCGTCGTGCGGTCTCATGGACTCACTCATCGGCCACCTCCCCCGCGTCGCACCACATACGGCGCGACGCTGTCGAGCTTCTCGCAGGTCTCTTCGAATTCGCGCGCCGGGGTGGACTGACCGACGATCCCCGCACCCGCTTGCAGCCACGCGGCTTCGTCGGTGGCGAACACCGTGCGCAACGCCAGGGTGGCTTCGAGTTCACCGGCCGACGACGCCGTGATCACCGCACCGGAGTACAAGCCGCGAGACTCCGGCTCCAGTCGATAGATCGCCTCCAACGCAGGTGCTTTCGGGATTCCGGAAGCGGTGATGGATGGGAACAACACCGACAGCGCCTGCCAGGGATCGGCATTCGGGGCCAACTGCCCGGCCACCGTCGAGGCGAGATGCTGCACGCTGCCGCGCTCGCGCACCACCATGTACTCGCTGACCGCAGTGCTACCCGGGGTGGCGATCGAGGCGATCTCCTCGATACATGCGCGTACCGACATTGAGTGTTCCACAACCTCTTTCGGATCAGACAGCAGATCGGCGCGGGCAGCCGCGTCGTCGGCGTCACCGCGTCCGAATGCTCTCGTGCCGGCCAGCGGTTCGGTAACCACCCGTCGGTCGGCATCGACGGCAACCACCAACTCGGGGCTGAACCCGGCGCCCGACATCGCGCCGAGTCGGAACAGATAGGACCGGGCCGGATCGTTGGCCTCGCGCCCCCGGACGAAGGTGGCCGAGATGTCGATGTCGAACGGGATGTCGACACGCCGCGACAGGATGACCTTCTGGTAGTCGCCTCGGGCGATCTCGTCGACCGCGCGGGCGACCCGGCCGCGGTAGTCGTCCCGGTCATCGGACACATCGACGGGCATCACATCGACCGCCGCAGACTCGGGCGGCGCCGTTGCTCGCGCAGCGACCGCCAGCAGTCGTGCTGCGCGATCCGGGTCGGTGTCACCGGTGTCGATGTGGGCGGGATCGACGGTGTCGGGTTCGATGACCAGCTCCACCTCGGGCACGATCAGATGCGCCAGCTCCGCGTCTTCGGGAACCCGCTCGAGCAGACCATGACGGGGCGCACAGAAATCGAATCCCACCCACCCGTAGACACGCCACGTCGACGACTTGAGGCCGGCCAGCGCATCGGCGATCACACGGGCTGGGTCTCCCGACCACTCGGTCGTCGTTCGTGAGTGCCCGTCGACGACGTCGACCGTGCTGCGGGTGAGGATCAGCCGTGCACGCACACCGGCCGCGAACACCCAGCGACCTTCACGCTCGTACACCAGGTACTCGTCGAACTCGCCCGATGCGGCCCACGCGGCGCAGATCCGGGCCGCGGAGAGCGGCGGACGCAGGTCGTCGGCCACACCCCCGGCGGCCGCTTCAACGGTCAGCGACATGACCGAGTCCTCCTCGCACAAGCTCGTGATTCGTACAACCCCCGTTAGGTAAGGCTAAACGATGGAGGCGGACAACCGAAGCTCACATCGGTAAGCCTGGCCTTATCGGTGTGTTTGAATACCCCCATGAGTGCCCGGAGATCGTCGTGGCGGCGGCGAGTGAACATCCCGGTCGTGATCGCCGCCGCGGGCGTCGCCGCGGTGATCTCGGCGTTCGCGGTGGCCCTCGTCCTGATCGGACTGGTCATCGCCGACGGTCGGAGCCCCGCACCGCAACCGCAGCCCAGCGTGATCGACATCGGCGCCGGAACCTCGGCCGTCTTGGGCTTCCACACGACGGCGGCCGCCCATGTCTGACGTCGGCACATCTGACACGACCTCGGTCGCCGATCTGCAGCTCGGCTTCCGCCCCCACCCCGATGCAATCGCCGCGCGCTATCGCGACGCAAGCATCTTTCCCGACCTGCCGTTGTGGCACCCACTCGAACGCGCCGCGGCCCGGCACCCGGATGCGCCCGCCGTCACCGATACCGCGACCACCGACCACCTCACCCTCAGCTATGCCGAGCTGTATGCCGCCGTGTTGCGCCGGGCGGCAGGCTTCGTGCAGGCCGGCCTGCGGCCGGGTCAGCGGGTGATCCTGCAGCAACACAACTCGGCGGCGTTCGTCATCACGCTGTTCGGGCTGCTGCGCGCCGGTGTGGCGCCGGTGATGACGCTGCCCGCGCATCGGGTCAGCGAGATCGCACACCTCGCCGCCGGTTCCGCTGCCGTCGCCTACATCACCGAGGACGACCGTCGCGGATACGACTACCGCGAATTGGCCGCGGATCTGCAGCGACGCGTCGGCACGGTGGGGACTGTGTTCGTCGACGGCGACCCCGGCGTGTATGCCGCACTGCCCGATGCCGACCCGGAGACCACCGGATTGCCGTCGGCCGAGGACACCGACCCGGACGCGCCGGCACTGTTCCTCATCTCCGGCGGCACCACCGGGCTGCCGAAACTCATCGCGCGGACCCACAATGACTACGCCTACAATGCGCGCCGCTCCGCCGAGGTGGCCGAACTCACTGCGGCCGACACGTATTTGGTGGCGCTGCCCGGTGCCCACAATTTCCCGCTGTGTTGTCCCGGGATGCTCGGGGTGATGACGGTTGGGGGGCACACCGTCGTCACCGACAACCCCAGCCCGGACAACACCTTCGACCTGATCGAGCGCTACCGGGTCACCGTGACCGCACTCGTCCCGGCGCTGGCCCAGGTGTGGTGCGCGGCCACCGAGTGGGAACCCGCCGACATCAGCAGTCTCCGACTGCTTCAGGTGGGTGGCGCCAAGCTGGCCGAACCCGACGCCGTCGCACTCGATGCCGCACTGGGCGACGTGGTCCAGCAGGTGTTCGGGATGGCCGAGGGACTCATCTGCTACACCCGCCTCGACGACCCCCGCGAGTTGGTGCACGCGGTGCAGGGTGCACCGATGTCGGAGTTCGACGAGGTGCGGGTGGTCGATGAGAACGGTGACGACGTGCCCGACGGCACCGACGGCGAACTGCTGGTACGCGGTCCGTACACGATCCGCGGCTACTACCGCGCCGACGAGCATAATGCACGCTCGTTCACCCCGGAGGGCTTCTACCGGTCCGGCGACCGGGTACGCCGACTGCCGTCGGGCCATCTGGCGGTGACCGGCCGGATCAAGGACACCATCGTGCGGGCCGGTGAGAACGTCGCTGCCGATGACGTCGAGGAGAATCTGCTCGCCCACGAGTCGATCCGTGCAGCCGCAGTCGTCGGCCTAGCCGACGAGTCGTTGGGTGAAAAGATCTGCGCCGCCGTGGTGCTGTCGCACGATCATCCGCGGGGACGCGAACTGACGCTCCCTGAGGTCCGCACGTTCCTCGCCGAACGTGGACTCGCGTCGTTCAAACTGCCCGACCGCCTGGTGGTGGTGCCCACCCTGCCGGTCACCGCGGTCGGGAAGATCGACAAGGCGGTGCTGGTCCGGTCGCTGCAGGAGCCGTGACCGGGCTCACGCCTCGGCGTCGTCAGGAAGCCGGACCGTTCTCCCGCCAGTAGGCCTGGGCCTTCACGTTGGCCTTGCCAAGCTTGTAGTCATTCTTGAACAACCCGGACACCGCGCGTGTGGACTTCATGTCCAGGGCGACGAACCCGTGATGATCGGTGGCGTCGAACGCGGCATCGCGGACCGCATCGGTCAGCGCCGTGCCGTCACGCTTGATCCAGTTGATGGTGTCCTGGTCGCGCAGTCGCAGCGGTAGCGACGTGTCGGATTCGTGCACGTACTCGAACCAGATCGTCGCCGGCGCCGACGGGTTCGACGACGCGGAGATCGCGTCGAGCAGCGAGTTGATTGCCGGCAGCGCCGCGGTGTCGCCCGCGATCAGCCAGCCCTTGGGGGCCGGGTCGCCGATGGCGAACTTCGACCCCATGAAGGTCGACGAGATGGTGTCGCCGGGCCGGGCCGACTGCGCCCACCGGGTGGCTGCGCCGTCGTGGATGGCGAACTCGAGGGAGAACGAGTCGGTCGCCGGGTCCGGATCGACAAGGGTGTAGGCGCGCTGATGGAGCTTGCCGTGCTTGTTCTCGAACCAGATGCGCAGCCACATCGTCGGGTGGACCGGGCGGTCGGCGAGCAGGCCGCCACCGGTGAAGCCGAGCCGGATGTAGTCGTCGGTGACCGGTTCATTGCTGGTCACGGTGAGCTCGTAGTCGTCGGCACCCATGAGCTTGAGGACGGCGCCCTGCCACCCGCGCGACTTGGACTTGGTCTGTTCCGCCATGTGACACGGCCTTCCCTCGACAGCAACTTCCGTCAGGGTAGCCTAACTTAGGCTGCGCTCACGCCGGCGCCAGCGGCACGATCCCCGGATGGGAATCGAGGTACGACTTGGTGAACGAGCAGACCGGCCTCAGCCGAGCTCCTTGGTCACGCACATACGCGATGGCCCCGACCATCAGGCGGGTGCCGAGACCGTGGCCGGTGTATTCGTCGTAGAGCACGGTGTGCAGGATCGTGATTGTCGGTTTTCCCTCGCTGACCTCGGTGCTGTACCCGAGCACGCCGACGAGGTCGCCGGCCACCCACAGCTCGAACCTGTCGCGGTCGGGATTGTGGACCACCTGGGCGATCTGCTGCAGAATCGCCTGCGCAGACTGTGGTGGTCGATGCTGATGCTTCCTCTGCACAATCCCTCCTGAACGCGGCGGATCGCCGGCGGCGGGGCTCCCCTCCCGACACCGACGTAGGACCCTATGTGATCCCTGTCACAGGCTACCCTACGATGGCGTAGGTTGTCGGTCGCGGCCCCCGGCCCGCACCGAGCACGGCGACGTCGTAGGGTGGTGCTGATCCCGGCGGACGCCGCGATCGACAAATTGAACACGCGGGGGCTCCCACGATCACCGGGGGCTGAGATGGCGACGGGACGGTCGCCGACCGCCTGAACCTGTCCGGGTAATGCCGGCGTAGGGAGTCGCATCATGGGAACACGTGTATCCGAAACTGCCGTCTCGACTGTCACCCAGGGACCGATCGAGGGAAGCAGCAAGCACTACCGCGAGATCGATCATCTCCGGGTTCCGGCGCGACGCATCCAGCTGACCAACGGCGAGCACCTCGACGTCTACGACACGTCCGGTCCATACACCGACGTGACCGCGACCATCGACGTGGAGCAGGGATTGCCGCCGACTCGCGATGCGTGGCACCGACCCGAACCAGTGAACGGGGCGTCGACGCAGCTGGCGTGGGCACGCGCCGGCATCGTCACCGACGAGATGCGCTTCATCGCCGCACGTGAGGGTGTCGAGGTGGAACTCGTGCGTGCCGAGGTCGCCGCAGGACGTGCGGTGATCCCCGCCAATCACCGTCATCCCGAATCCGAACCGATGATCATCGGCAAGCGGTTCGCGGTGAAGGTCAACGCCAACATCGGAAATTCGGCAGTCACCAGTTCGATCGCCGAGGAGGTGGAGAAGATGGTGTGGGCCACCCGATGGGGCGCCGACACCATCATGGACCTGTCCACAGGTCGCGACATCCACATGACCCGCGAATGGATCATGCGCAACTCCCCGGTCCCGGTTGGCACGGTGCCGATCTATCAGGCGCTGGAGAAGGTCAACGGTGATCCCACCAAGCTGACGTGGGAGATCTACCGCGACACCGTGATCGAGCAGGCCGAGCAGGGCGTGGACTACATGACCGTGCACGCCGGGGTGTTGCTGCGGTATGTGCCGCTCGCGGCCCGGCGGGTCACCGGCATCGTCTCGCGCGGCGGATCCATCATGGCCGCCTGGTGTCTGGCGCATCACCAGGAGTCGTTCCTCTACACCCACTACGAGGAGCTGTGCGAGATCTTCGCCCGCTACGACATCACCTTCTCGCTGGGTGACGGTCTGCGGCCCGGCTCGATCGCCGACGCCAACGACGAGGCGCAGTTCGCCGAGCTCCGCACCCTTGGCGAACTCACCACGATCGCCAAATCGCATGGTGTGCAGGTGATGATCGAAGGACCGGGCCACGTACCGATGCACAAGATCGCCGAGAACGTGCGACTCGAAGAAGAGTTGTGCGAAGAGGCGCCGTTCTACACGCTCGGACCGTTGGCCACCGACATCGCACCTGCCTATGACCACATCACCTCGGCCATCGGCGCCGCGATGATCGCGCAGGCCGGCACCGCGATGCTGTGCTACGTGACGCCCAAAGAGCATCTGGGACTACCCAATCGCGATGACGTCAAGGTCGGTGTGATCACCTACAAGATCGCCGCTCACAGCGCCGACCTCGCCAAGGGGCATCCGGGCGCGCAGGAGCGCGACGACGCGCTATCCAAGGCGCGCTTCGAGTTCCGCTGGACCGACCAGTTCAACCTGGCCCTCGATCCGGATACCGCACGCGAATATCACGACGAGACGATGCCCGCCGAACCGGCCAAGACCGCGCACTTCTGCTCGATGTGCGGGCCGAAGTTCTGCTCGATGCGCATCTCGCAGGATGTGCGCGACTACGCCGAGCAGAACGGCCTGGTGACCGCCGAGGACATCGACCGCAAGATCGCCGAGGAGATGGCCGCCAAGTCGGCGGAGTTCGCCGAGCACGGCAACCGGGTCTATCTACCGTTGGAGGCCGCGGCCGGAGGCTCCCCCACCTGATGACCGATGACCTCCGATTACCCACGGCGCCACCCGGTGTGACGCCGCGACGGGTTCTCACCATCGCGGGTTCGGACTCGGGCGGCGGCGCCGGCATCCAGGCCGACATGCGCACCTTCGCGCTTCTCGGACTGCATGCCTGCGTCGCCGTGACAGCGGTGACGGTGCAGAACACGGTGGGCGTGCAGGATTTTGCGGAGATCGCGCCGGCGACGGTGGCCGCGCAGATGCACAGCGTGGTCACCGACATCGGCGTCGGGGCGGCCAAGACCGGGATGCTGGCCTCGGCACCGATCATCGAGGCCGTCGCCGCGGCATGCGGCGAGCTCGGCGTCGGTCGCGATCGGCCCGTCCCGCTGGTCGTCGACCCGGTGTGTGCGTCGATGCACGGTGACCCCTTGTTGGCTGCCGAAGCCCTGGAGACGTTGCGTTCCACCTTGATCCCCATCGCCACCGTGGTGACGCCGAACCTCGACGAGGTGCGGCTGATCACCGGCATCGACGTCGTCGACGCCGCGTCGCAACAGGACGCGGCCCGCGCCTTGCACGCGCTGGGGGCACAATGGGCGCTGGTCAAGGGCGGGCACCTGCGCACGTCGGCCCAGAGCCCCGACCTGCTGTTCGACGGCGAGCACTTTCACGAGTTCGCCCATCCTCGCATCGAGACCGGGCACGATCACGGCGCCGGGGACACCCTCGCGGCGGCCACCGCCGGTGCGCTCGCGCACGGATATGGGGTGCCAGACGCGATCGACTTCGCCAAGCGGTGGGTGACCAGGGGACTCGAGGCCGCCTACCCGCTTGGGGCCGGGCACGGTCCGGTCAACCCGCTGTGGCGGGTGTCAGAGCGTCCCGACTGACCGCCGCGGCGAACGCGGCACCCACGACCGAAATGCACCCCAGCGAAACAGCCCAGGGGGCGCATTTCGAGGGTTCGACGCGGCCATTGCCGAGCCCGGCCATAATGCGGTACATGAGCTGGAACTATCTGATGGACATGGACGGTGTTCTCGTCCGCGAAGAACACTTGATCCCCGGCGCCGACGAGTTCCTGGCCGAGCTGCGCGCCAACGATGTCCCGTTCATCGTGTTGACCAACAACTCGATCCGTACCCCGCGCGACCTGCGGGCACGCCTGCTGCGCACCGGCTTGGACATTCCCGAGGAGTCGATCTGGACGTCGGCACTGGCCACTGCCCGGTTCCTGGAGTCACAGCGCCCGGGCGGATCGGCGTACGTCGTCGGCGAGTCGGGTCTCACCACGGCGCTACACGAGATCGGCTACGTGATCACCGATTCGGACCCCGACTACGTCGTACTCGGGGAGACTCGGACGTACTCGTTCGAGGCGATCACCACGGCCATCCGCCTGGTGGAACGCGGGGCCCGGTTCATCGCGACCAACCCCGACGCCACCGGGCCGTCGGCGGCCGGCTCGCTCCCTGCGACAGGCGCCGTGGCCGCCCTGATCACCCGGGCCACCGGCCGCGAACCGTATTACGTGGGCAAGCCGAATCCGCTGATGATGCGCTCAGCGCTGCGGCAGATCGGTGTGCATTCCGAGCACACCCTGATGATCGGTGATCGGATGGACACCGATGTCATCTCCGGCATGGAGGCCGGGCTGGAGACCATCCTGGTCCTGTCCGGCATATCGACTCCCACGTCGGTGGAACTGTTCCCCTATCGGGCCACCCGGGTGATCGATTCGGTTGCCGATCTCGTCGGCCACACCGCGAACCCATTCGGGACCTGACAGGCTCGCGCGCCCCGCGCCCCGCGCCCCGCAACCTCACCCTCCCACGCGCCCAGCACGGCAGCCGACAGAACCCCGTTTCGCGCCGACAGCACCCGCCACAAAACCCAAACAGCACCCGCCCTACCAAGGAGCGGGTGCTGTCGGCGCGAAACGGGGTTCTGTCGGCGCGAAACGGGGTTCTGTCGGCGCGAACCAGATGCCGTCGGCGCGAAACAGGGTTCCGTCGGCGCGAAAGCTAGCTGAGCGCCTTCGCCTTCAGCGAATCGAACTCCTGCTGGGTGATGGTGCCAGAGTCCAGCAACTGCTTGGCGTCGGCGATCTGCTCGGCCGGGCTCTTGGCCGTGGCGACCGACTGGATGTAGCTGTCGGTGGCCTGCTTGGCCTCCTTGACCGCCTCATTCTGACGCTCTGCCATACCGCGGCCCTTGACCAGCAGGTAGACGATTGCGGTGATGTACGGCAGCAGGATCAGGAAGATGATCCACACGGCCTTGATCCAGCCGGAGGACTTGTCACGGAAGAGGTCGATGATGATGTGCCAGAGGACGATCAGATAGGCCACGAACGCGAAAATGACGATCGTGTACCAGATGAAGTCCCAGAACGAGTCCCACATCGGGCATACTCCTTAGCCGGTAGGTGACGTCGGGGTGTCCGACGCTGCGTTCCATAGCTTCTCACAGCTGCGCTCACGCAGTGCGCATTGACCGGCAAAGCTAGGGTGCTCCCATGGAACTCGGCCTCGATACTTTCGGCGACGTGACGGTTGACGACGACGGGAATGCGGTGTCTGCGGCACAGACCATCCGTGACGTCGTGGCACAAGCAGTCCTCGCCGACGAGGTGGGTGTCGACTTCTTCGGAGTCGGGGAACACCACCGCGACGACTACGCCGTCTCGGCACCCGAAGTGGTCCTCGGTGCCATCGCCGTTGCGACCCACCGGATGCGGTTGGGCTCGGCGGTGACCGTACTCAGTTCCGACGACCCGATCCGGGTATTCGAGCGTTTCGCCACCGTGGACGCGTTGTCGGATGGCCGCGCCGAAGTGATTCTCGGGCGCGGATCGTTCACCGAGTCGTTTCCCCTGTTCGGCTACGACCTCGCCGATTATGAGGAGTTGTTCACCGACAAACTGTCGCTGTTCGCCCAGCTGCGGACGGGCGAACCGGTGACCTGGTCGGGTGCGACCCGCACTCCGCTGACCGGACAGTCGGTGTACCCGGGGTTGTCGTCGGCGCCGCTGCCGACCTGGATCGCGGTCGGCGGGAGTCCGGAGTCGGTGATCCGCGCCGCGACGCACGGTCTGCCGCTGATGCTGGCGATCATCGGGGGCGATCCCGCCCGGTTCACGCCCTACACCGATCTGTACCGCCGTGCGCTCGGTGAACTCGAGCAGCCCACCGATCTGCCGGTGGGAGTCCACTCCCCCGGCCACATCGCCGACACCGACGAGCTGGCACGCGAACAGCTCTGGCCGCATTACCGGACCTACATGGCCCGGATCGGCCGCGAACGAGGCTGGCCGCCACCCACCCGGATCGAGTTCGAGCGCGCCGCGGGCCCGGCCGGCGCGCTCCATGTGGGCTCTCCCGACACCGTGGCCCGCAAGATCGCGGCAACCGCGAAGACACTGGGGCTCAACCGCTTCGACCTCAAGTACTCACACGGCACGCTGCCTCACGAGCATCTGATGCGCAGCGTCGAACTGTACGGCACCCAAGTAATCCCGCAGGTCCGCGACCTGCTCAGCGCCGACTGAGCGTCACCAGGAAGTCGTCGTGATCGTCGGTCCACTGCCGCTCCACCACGACCCCGGCCTGAGCCAGTTCGTCGGCGAGTGTCGAGCGATCGAACTTGGTGCTGATCTCGGTGAGGACCTCGGCACCGCGCTCGAGCTGCCAATTCCGGTCCAGGCCGCGGAACCGGACGTCGACATCGCGGCGGGCACGCAGCCACATCTCGATGCGGTGCTGCACCGGGTTCCACCGGGCAATGTGGTCGAAGTCGTCGACGTAGAGCCCGTCGGCGTCGAGCCCGCGGCGGAGCACCTCGATCATGTTCCGATTGAAATCGGCCGTCACACCGGCTTTGTCGTTGTAGGCCGCCACAAGTCGGCCAGTGTCCTTGATGAGGTCGGCGCCCAGCAGGAAGTAGTCTCCCGGATCGAGCGCCTTGGCCAGGCGGCCCAGGAAGGTGGCGCGCATCGCGTCGTCGAAGTTGCCGATGGTGCCCCCGAGGAACACCGCAATCCGCGGACCGTCCGAGGCCGGCAAGGCGAGGTCGGGCGCGGTGAAATCAGCGACCGCCGGTTCGATGTCGATATCCGGGTAGTCGCGGGCGAGTTCGGCGGCCGAGGATTCCAGGATCTGGGTGCTGACATCGAGCGGCACATAGGTGAATCGACGCCCCGTGGCCTCGGCCCGGTCGGCGAACGCCGCCAACAGCAAGCGTGTCTTGGTGGAGGTGCCCGACCCGAATTCCACCATGGTCGCCGCATCGGTCAGCGCAGCGATCTCGGTGGCACGTGCGTACAGGATCGACGTCTCCCGACGCGTCGGGTAATACTCCGGCAACCGGGTGATTTCGTCGAAGAGCAGGCTGCCCCGCTCGTCGTAGAGCCACTTGGTGGGCAGGGTCGGCGGATCGGACCACAATCCGTCGGCGGCGTCGTCGGCGAGTTGACGACCGGCGTCGGCGGTCATCGGGCCAGTCGCAGACCGGAGAAGGCCCACCGCGCCGAGGCCGGAAAGAAGTTACGGTAGGTGATGCGCTCGTGCCCGGGTGGGGTCACCGCGCTCGCACCGCGCAGTACATGCTGGTCGCACATGAACTTCCCGTTGTACTCGCCGACCGCGCCGTTGGCGGGCACGAATCCCGGGTAGGGCAGATAGGCGCTGGCCGTCCACTCCCACACGTCGCCGATCATGGTGGCGCCGGCTCTCCCGGGATGGCAACGTCCCACGTCGAGTAGCTGTCCACGTGCGCTGTCGCCGGTCTCGGCGGCTGCCTCCCATTCGAACTCGGTGGGTAGCCGCGCGCCGGCCCACCGGGCAAATGCGTCGGCCTCGTAGAACGACACGTGCACCACCGGTTCGTCGGCGACCAGCTGACGTCGGCCAGATAGCGTGAAGGTGGTCCACTCCCCATCCACCAGGCGCCAGTATTCCGGTGCCTGCCAACCGGTTTGCGTGATGTGCGCCCAGCCGTCGGACAACCAGAGTTCGGGACGCCGATAACCGTCGTCGGCCATGAACGCCAACCATTCGGCGTTGGTCACCGCCCGCTCGGCGATCTCGAAGTCCTCCAGGAAGACCCGATGTCGGGGACCCTCGTTGTCGTAGCTGAAGCCGGCAGATCCCGGCGTTGCTCCCACTTCGGTGACACCGCCGGCCACCGAGCGCCAGGTGAGCGGACCGGGTTCACCGGGCTCGTCGATGTCGCGATCCACGTAGACCGGATCGAAGGCATGTGTGGAGAACAGGTGCTTGATGTCCATCAAGAGCAGTTCCTGATGTTGCTGCTCGTGATTGCATCCCAGCTCGAGCAAGGCCAACGCATCGTCGTCGAGTACCCCGCGTTCCAGCGCATCAACCATCGCGCGGTCGACGTACTCGCGGTAGAGCCCGACGTCGGCGACACCCGGTCGGGTGACCAACCCGCGTTCGGGGCGTGGATGCCGGGCGCCGACCGCCTCGTAATAGCTGTTGAACAGGTAGCGGAATGAGTCGTCGTAGACGTGATACGACTCGACGTTTCGGAGGATGAACTCTTCGAAGAACCAGGTCACATGCGCCCGATGCCATTTCGCCGGGCTGGCGTCGGTCATCGATTGCGGCGTCTGATCCTCGGCGGAGAGGTCCGCGCTCAGAGCGTCGGTCAACGACCGCACCTCGAGGAATCTGCGGGCCTGGGCGGACATGGACTCGACGTTGCCGGACTGGGTCGACTCGGTCTCGATCGACACAGGGCGATTGGTGATGCTCACCGGTACCTCCCGTTGTGGTGGACCCGGCGGCAAGGCCGGGGGCGGACGGGCAACCCTGGCATCCATCGTTACCAGCCTCCCCACCGCTGTCAACGACGCTCGAGTCAACGCACTCGAGCGACGACACTCAGCGATGCCGGTGGCCTCAGACGTTCGACGGACGGGTTCGGTGTCATCGCATCACACGCCACCGACAAGTTCCGCCGGCAACCAACTGCGTCAACCATTGGTTGACGCATTCTCGATTGTCAACCTAGTGTTGACGCATGCCCGAGCGCACCCAGGTCCACGATGTCCGCCTCGATGATCTGATCGCCGGTGTCCGTGCCGCGCACGATGATCCCCTGGACCAGCTGACCGGCGCCATGATCACCGCCGAACACATCGGCGAAGTGGCCGACCACCTGATCGGCCACTTCGTCGACCAGGCCAGGCGCACCGGGGCCTCGTGGGCCGACATCGGTGCGGCCATGGGGGTCAGCAAACAAGCGGCCCAGAAACGGTTCGTGACGCGCACACCCGCCGACGCCGCGCCGACACCGTTGGCAGATGAGGCGAATCCGTTCGCGCGTTTCACTCCGCGAGCACGCAATGTGATCGCCGAGGCACACAATGTGGCAGTCGCCGATCACAGCACCGCGGTCACGCCCGAGCACCTGGCGCGGGCGTTGGCCGTGGCTCCGGAATCCATCGCCGATTTGACCTTGCGCGCCCACGGTGTGCCGGCGGCATCTCTTGCCGCCGCGTGCACTGCCAACGGCCCGGCGTCGACTGCGATGCAGCCCTCCGAGGGCGAGAAAACTGTTGTGCCCTACGACGAGCGGTCCCGTTCAGTGCTGCAGGCGACACTGGCGTCGGCGGTCGATCTGGGCCACGATTTCGTGGGCACCGAACACATCCTGTTGGGCCTGTTCACCGATCCGGAGATGGCGGCCATACTGTCGGGGCTCGGCATCGAGCAAACCGTCGCCCGCGCAACCATCGTCAGCTCGCTCGCCGACCTCGGTCACGGCGCGAGCTGACGCCGACGATCAGCTGTCCGATCGACCGGATCCACCGGCAGTGGAGTCGGACTCGTCGGACCACTCCACCTCGTCGGCGGCGATGTAGTGCATTGCCGCCTCTTCGGCAGATGCTCCGGCGCCGTCGATGCCGACGTCGCCGGCCACCGCATCCTTCTCGCGGTCGACGCCCGACCCCTCGTCCGGAGCCACCAACCGTCCCGACCGCCCGTCCCCGGCTTGTTCGTCGCCTTCGAAGTCATCCGAACGATCGGATTCGTGCGACCGCCAGCGCTTCTCGACGTTCTCCTCGGCTTCGATGTCGTCGAGCGGATCGGTCGCCCCGATGTCGGCTTCTTCCTCGGCGAGCCGTTCGTCCAGGGTCTCCCCGTCGCGCTGCTCCCGCTCGGTGAGCCCGTGACGCGCGCCGCTCGGCTGATGGTCGGGCGGCGAATATCCCTCGTCGAGGACATCGTCGACACCACGGTCGACCAGCGTGTCCTCGGGTTGCAGTTGATCGTCGTCGTCGAGGCTGTACTCGCCGTCGGAACCTTCCGGGGTGCTGCCGATGTCACTCACGGGTTCCACGATGCCAGCCCGCCGGTGCCGAATCCAGGTGTAGCGGTCGTGCACGCCCATTGAGGACGCCGGGCACCTGAAATCCTGACGCCGAGACACGACGTGGAGTGCCAAACACTGTTGACCGGCGCCGGTGTTCCGTATCCTCCCTGCCATGACCACACCGTCAGATCCACAGAATCCCGGTTCTTCCGACCCCGACCCGGGTGCAGGCGCCGAGTCCGGTCGTACCCCGGAGCCGGGCACCGGCGGCACACCGCCGCCGTCGTATCCGCCGCCGGGCTCCACACCCCCGCCGCCGCCGTCCGGCTACCCACCGCCCGGTTCTTACCCGCCGCCGTCGGGCCCGCCGCCCGGTGGTGCCTACCCGCCGCCACCGGGTCCGCCGCCATCAGGCCCGCCCCCGCAGGGGCCTCCGCCGCAGGGGCCGCCCCCCGGGTACGGCGCCCAGCAACCCGGCTACGGTGCGCAGCCCGGCTACCCGCCGCCCCCGGCCGGTGGCTACGGCCAACCCGCCGGCGGTCCCGGCGGATACCCGCCGCCGCCGGGCGATTACGGCGCACCGGGCGCCTACGGCGGTGGCGCGTACGGCGCTCCGACGGCCGAGCAGTTCTCCATCGGCGAGGCCTTCAGCTACGGCTGGAACCGCTACAAGGAGAACGCGTTGTCGTGGATCGTGGTGATCCTGATTTCGCTCGTCGTGTCCGGTGTCATCCAGTGGCTGGGCAACATCTCGTCCGACTACGGCCGGATCTTCTGGATCAGCGCCATCTTCGGCATCATCGCCACGATCATCGGCTACATCTTCCAGGGCGCCTATGCGCGTGGCGCGCTCGACGAGACGTCGGGTAGCAAGCCCGATATCGGCCGCTTCTTCAACGTCAACTTCGCCGCGGTCATCATCACCGCGTTCCTGGTGGGACTGGGCACCTTCATCGGCCTGATCCTGCTCATCATCCCGGGCATCGTCTTCGCGTTCCTCGCCTACTGGTCACTCACCTTCGTCGTGGACCGCGACATGGACCCCATCGAGGGCATCAAGGCCAGCTTCTCGGTGATCAGCAAGAACGCGGGCACCCTGTTCCTGCTGGCGTTGGCCGTCATCGGCCTCAACATCGTCGGTGCGCTGCTGTGCCTGGTGGGCCTGCTGGTGACCCTGCCGGTCACCATGATCGCCACGACCTACGCCTACCGGTTCTTCACCGGCGGCCAGGTCGCACCGTTGGCGTCGGCGGCCCCGATGGCCCCGCCGCCATATCCGCCGAATCAGCAGTACTGAGCGGCTTCGCTCGACGCAACGACCCGGTCACCTCACGCCAGGTGGCCGGGTCGTTTCGCGTCTGCATGTCGCGTGTCCGGATGAATTCCGCCCGCAGGCCCGCCGAGTGCGGAACAATCGACACATGCTCGCGGAAATGCAAGACGAGGCCGAGGCATATCTTTCGGCCGGCGAGTACTCGCACGCGCTCGCCGAGTTCTCCGTGCTGCGAGAGATCCGGTCGCGACGCGAGGGCCCGTACTCGGTGATGTACCTGTCCAACCTGCACGATTGTGTGCGGTGCATGTCGGAGTTGCAGTTGTGGGCCGATTCCACCCCACTGTGCCGCGAACTCCATGGCAAGTATGTCCGCACCCACGGTCGTGGACAGTCGGACACGGTGGATGTCGCCAAGCACTGGGCATGGGCGCTCGTGCATCTGCACGACTATCCGCCGGCCGTGCAGCTGTATCTGACAACTGCGGACGCTTTGTGGGACAGTCACCCAGCGCAGGCACGGCGCCTGCTGGCGGCGGCGGTCGCCCACCGAACCGGCGTCGATCCGGCGGCGTCGATCCTCGATGCCACCGGACCCCACGTCGATCCGGTTCGGCTGGCACACGGCCCGGATGTCGAGGCCGCGATGACCCAGTTGATCGAGCGACTTCCCGCCGACGTCGAGGCCGCCCGCGCCGCGGTCACGATCGACGGCCTCGAGTTGGCCTGATTCTCAGAAGCTCGGCAGCCCGCGACTCAGACCAGCGGCTCCTCGATCTTCTTCGGCAGGGTCAGCAGCGTCACGACGCTGATCACGATGAGCATGATCGCCGCGATGATCAGGAAGGTGGCCAGGGCGAGGCCGGGGATCAGCATCATGACGATGCCGGCGATGATCGAGACGACACCGGACAGGATCAGCACCCACCGCGGCACGTGCTGGGACCCGGCGGACGCGCGGGCGAGGTCGGCGATTCCCTGGAAGATCCAGCCGATACCGATGAAGATCGCGAGGAAGACCAGCGATTCCTCGGGATTGAACACGGCGATGACGCCGGCGGCCAGGATCAGTGCACCGATGAGACCCAGGGCAAAGCGCCAACCGCCGGACAGCAACGTCGAGGCGAAGGCCTCGTAAAGCCGGAACAGTCCGGCCATGATCAGCGAGATCCCGAAGAGCACACCGATGATGAGCAGGGTCGCCTTCGGCCAGACGAGCGCAATGATCCCCAGGACGATGCCGACCACCGAGGTCGCAATCATCGTGGTGCGCACCGCGGCCACGAGTTCGTTGGGGATCTGCCGTGCGTAATCTGCAATTGTCATGGACGCAGGTTAGTACGCGCCGAATGGTTCGACACCACATTCTTGGGTCGAACAGAAGGGAAACTTCGTGTCGTCGATCGCATTCTTCTCCGTCGATTCCGGCGGCACCGATTCCACTGGACAGAGTCTTTTCCTGCCGACCCGGTATGCCGCGAGCCTGTGGGCTCCGGGCACTCTGAACGGTCCCGCGGTGTGTGCGTTGGCTGCCCGGGCGGCCGAACGTGACCACTCGGTGCCGGGCTTTCGACCGGCACGCTTCACCATCGATCTGTTCAAGGCCGCCCGCGACGTCCCCACCGCGACCCGTGGCCGCTTGCTACGCAACGGGGGCCGGATCAAGGTGGCCGAGGTCGACGTCGTGCAGTTCGTCGACGACACCGAGGTCACGGTTGCCCGCAGCACCACCGTGTTCGTCAAGGAGGCCGCCAATCCGCCCGGGGAGCGCTGGGAGCGGTCGCCGGAGATGATCGAGTTCCGGCCGCCCGAGACCGATTCCGACGATCCGCTGCCCTGGTTCGGCACCGCCACCGCCGACGGCACGATCGAGTGGAGCCAGGACATGGGCGCCCACCAGAACGCCCAACGCACGTGGCTGTGGACGCGCGCGGTGTCCACTGTGGTCGGCGAGCGGCCGTCATCGTTCGAGCGCTCGGTGATCAGCGGCGAATCGACCAGCCTGGTCTGCAATTGGGGTAGCGATGGCATCGCATTCATCAACTGTGATCTGACGGTCGCGCTCTCGCGTCTGCCGGTCGGGCCGCGCATCGGGGTCGAAGCGGCCAGCCATGTGGAAGTCGACGGGATCTCCACCAGCACCACGAATCTCTACGACAGCGACGGCCAGTTCGGCGTCGGCATGGTCACCGGCGTGAACAACTCGGCCGCCACCATCGACTTCACCGCCGTCGATACCGGGGGGCGGTACAGCGAGGCGTGAATTTCATTCGTTCGGGGGTCGATGTCACACTCCGGTGACGCTCAGGTCTTGATAAGGTCACCGCCATGACGCGGCTCACAGGACGGTGGCGCACAGCCCTGACGGTCACGGCACTCGCCGCCACACTGACCGCCGGCCTCGCGGCTACTCCGCAGGCCGAGGCGACCGATGTCGCCGCGGCCAACGGCCGGATCGTCGCCCGGCTCACCGGCCCCGGCTCAATCAACGACACATTCGGGCGTTTCAACATCGTCGGCACCGATCTGGGCGTCCTGTGGGACAACGGGCACGGCGAGATCATGGCCGCCTTCGGCGACACCCAGACGTTCAACGGGTGGTCGCTGCTGTACGGCGAGTTGTGGTACTGGCGTTCCAATGTCCTGCTGCGCAGCACCGACCGATATCTGGGCGACGGAATGACCTTCACCGGTCACGCCGGACCACCCGGTCACGCCAAGCGTCTACTCAAACCCGACCTGCGCAAAGAGATCACCATCATCCCGACCGCCGGGGTGGCCGCCAACGGCAAGCAGTACATGAACGTCATGTCGGTCAAACACTGGGGACCGCCGGGGATCTGGTACACCAACTGGTCCGGCCTGGTGGTGTCGGGGAACAACGGGCAGAGTTGGCGCGCGGTCAACGCATTCCGCCCCAACGGCGGCGGAAACCACAAATTCCAGATGTCGGCGTACCTGAAGGTCGGTGACACGGTCTACACCTACGGCACCCCCGACGGCCGATGGGGTGCGGTGTACCTGGCCCGTGTGAAGGCCTCCGACATCGAACATCTCGGCAAGTACGAGTACTTCTCATGGGGCCGGTGGGTGCGCAACAACCCGGATTCGGCGACCCCGGTGATGGCGGCACCGACCGGCGAGTTGTCGGTCGCGTGGAATGAGTACCTCGGCAAGTTCATCTCGTTGGGCCAGAAGGATTCCGGTGTGGTGCTGCGGACCGCCGACCGGCCCGAGGGACCGTGGTCGTCGGGCGAACTCGTGGTCCCCGCCAACGACCCGTACTCGGGCTACGCCCCCTACATTCACCCGTGGTCGTCGGGCAGCAGCCTGTACTTCACCTACTCCATCTCCGCGGGCTATCAGGTCTATCTGATGCGCATCCCGTTGCGGAAACCCTGACCCGCCCCGCGGGTCGGTCCGGACTCCGATGCGTCACGTCCGGACCGACCCGTCACCGCATCACCGTCGCAGGATCGAGTTCATCTCGTCGATCTCGGCCTGCTGGGCGGACTTGACGCGCTTGGCGAGCTCCCGCGACGGACCGTTGACGCCGTCGGCGAGTTCGGTGTCGGCCATCGCGATCGCGCCCTCGTGATGCGCGATCATGCCTTCGAGCCACATCCGGTCGAAATCTGTGCCCTCCGCCTGTGACAACGCCGCCATCTGTTGCGGCGTCATCATGCCGGACATGTCGTGGCCGCCCGCGCCGTGAGCATCACTGTGACCGCCCATCTCGCCGGAGACGCCCCAGGAAGTCAGCCGCGCGGTCATCTCGTCGATCTCGGGTTTCTGGGCGGCCCTGATGCGGTCGGCCAGATCCCGCACCGCAGGTGTGGTGGTCCGGTCGGCCACCAGATCGGCCATCATGAGCGCCTGCATGTGATGCGGGATCATCTCCTGGTTGAAGGTGACGTCGGCGTCGTTGTGCCGGCTGTCCGACGACTCGGTCGACGGCTCCATCGGCATCGTCGTCGTGGTGACGGCGGTGACCGACGACGGTGGCGCGGCGTCGTCGACGTCCGAACACGCGCCCAGCAGGGCCACGGCCGCCACGGCCGCGCCCACGAAAATCTGTCGTTTCATTGTCTTGGGATCCTCTGCAGAGTGAAGGGCCCGCGCTGCGGTCAGCGCAGGCGGAGATGTCGGCGGGCCGGACACACGGTCCGGCGCACGCCGATCAGCAGCGGATCACCTGCATTCGGAGATGGGTGGGCATGGCCCACGGCGGCGGCCGGCCAGAGCGACCGACCAGGCGGGCATGAATCGACCGCAGCAGCGGCGGGATCGGGAATCCCCACGCCAGCACCAACACCGCGATCGCGATGACGACCGGGTCGTCGTTGCGCAGGAACATGCAGGGATGTTGGTGGGTGTCGCAGTCGCCGGCGTCATCCATCGTCGGTTCATCGAGTTGATGAGCCGCCGGGCCGATCGTCGTCGAACCGTGTGACGCCGACGGCGGGTGATGACCGCCGGCGGCGGTGCCCACGGCGATCACCGAATGCATCAGCAGGATCGACGCCGCGACCGCGAGCAGTAGCCCCACCCGCAGCTGCGTCGACGACGGGCGACGCAGGCGGGATCTCAACACGCAGCCGAGACTACCCAGAGACCGGTGAATCGGACTCGGCCGCCTCGGTGGTCGCCGTGGTCTCGGCACCGGCCTGCTCACGTTGCTTCTTGCGCGGGATCAACCACCTCCGGTCGACGACCTGCGCCACCAGGATCACGAAACCCGCCAACGCCCAGCCCAGGATGATGTCGAAGACGTAGTGCTCGGCGGTGTAGACGAGGGTGAACGCCATCGCGACCGCGTAACCCATGAACTGCGTTCTGCCCAGGGCCTTGACCCGGGGCCACATGAACAGCGCGAGCAGCATCGTGAGACCAGCGTGCAACGACGGGATCGCCGCAACCAGGTTGGCCTTGCCCTGCCCCACCTCCACGAGGGTGGAGGCGGCGTGGATGTTGAGGAAGTTCCAGCCGCGCGCCGAGATCCGTTCGACGTAGGGTTGCGCGTCCGGGTTGGACGGGGTGACCTCGCCGAGGATGCCGCCGTCGGCGACCGCGCCCTCGTACGCCATGCAGGTGGGTTCGCGGGGGTGGTCGGCGACCTGTTCTGCGGTGCATCGGGCCGCGGCCCACGGCGGTGCGGCCGGCACCAGCGTGTAGCCGACCAGCGCCAGAAAGGTCGTGGCGACGAAACAGGCGGCGTACCGGCGCCATGCGGACCGGTCCCGCAGCCACAGCACCGCGGCGGCGGCGTACGGGACGATGAAATACGACATGTAGATGACGCTGGTGACGACTTCCCACCACGGCGGCTCGGGGGCCTTGATGTGGCTCTGCAGCCACACGGTCGGGTTGACACCGAACATCCACTGGTCGACGTCGACCGCCAGATGCCACTGGGTCGGCATGTCGACGATGCGCGCGACGTCGCGCGTCCAGTCGTAAAGTAGCAGGATCAGCGCGAAGGGAAGCCAATCGATGATGACGCTGATCGCCTTGCGACGACCGATCGACGCCGCGAGCATGCCCAGACACAGCAGGATGATCAAGCGGGTGCGGTCGAAGGCGAGTCCGTAGGCTACGAACTCGTAGATCATGAACACGACCCACGCGACGATCGCGATGCGCCGCACCATGGTGAGGTCACGTCGTCGCTGAGGCCCGGTGTCGACGGCCGCAGCCGCCGCGACGTCGTCGATCACCGGCTCGACGCCGCGGGTGCGCGACGTGGCGGCAGACCCGTCCGAGGCCGGACCGTCGTCGACCGCGTCGTCAATGCTCACTCGTATTGGTCCTGCCCGCCCACGCCCGTCGAGCCGATCCCGACAGGGCTCCTGCACGTTACTTTCCGTAAGCCTAGTGATCACCTTCCGTTCGAGAGCCGGTAAACCGCCGTCAGAGTGCCGACAAGTCCCGGATTCACCCATATGCTGGTGATCGGCGTCACATCGACGGGGAGGAGAGCCGTGCCCGACCGCTACCTGCGCTACGGCGAACAGCGCTACATCATCACCAAGGAAGCCGAGTCCCGACTCAACCGCGCGCTCGACTCGGTCTACGCCGAGGGCAGCCGCGGCCACGAGTGGCTCAACCTCTACAACGGCACCGAGGCGCCGTGTCGCCTGCTGATCGCGACCGGGGTGCCCATCACGATCGAGACCGTCCCCGGTCTCGATGACTGAACCCGACGCGCGAACCGCGGCGTCGGAGGCGACCATTATCGTTGAGCCATGCGCATCGGAGCACACCTGCGTGAGGACGCCGACCCGTTGTCCACCGCCGACGAACTGGGCATCGACGTCTTTCAGATGTTCGTGACCGACCCGCAGAGCTGGAAGAAACCGCAACCACGCCCGGACGCCGAGGCGATTCGCGACTCCGCGATCGACGTGGTGGTGCATTCGAGCTATCAGATCAACGTCGCGAGCCTCAACAACCGACTGCGGATGCCGTCGCGCAAGGCGGTCGAACAGCAAGCCGCCGCCGCTGCCGACCTCGGCGCCTTCGGTCTCGTCGTGCATGGCGGACACCTGCGTGACGGCGAGGACGCCAAGGAGGGATTCGCCAACTGGCGCAAACTCTTCGATCGTCAGGTCGACAAGGGCGGCTTCGGCGTACCGATCCTGATCGAGAACACCGCCGGCGGCGATCACGCGATGGCCCGCACCCTGGAGGCCATCGACCGGCTATGGGAATCGGTGGGCGATTTCGAGCAGGCCGGATTCTGTCTCGACACCTGCCACGCGTGGGCGGGCGGCGAGGACCTGGTGGGTCTGGTCGAACGCGTGAAAGCGATCACCGGGCGCATCGACCTCGTCCATCTCAACAATTCCCGCGACGAGTTCGACTCGGGTCGCGACCGCCACGCCAACCTCGCCGGCGGCCACATCGATCCCGACGTCCTCGTTGCGGTCGCCGCCGCCGCCGACGCCCCGGTGATCCTCGAGACCCCGGCCGACGGCATCCCCGACGACCTGACGCTCCTCCGCGACGCCCTCTGACCGGCCCGTTCCCGCTCGTGCCCCGGTATTGCTTCATCCCCCGGTTGCCGCTGGGGGATGAAGCGATACCGGGGGACGAACCGTCGCAGCACGCGCACGCTTGCTCGAGTTAGCGCAGATCACAGACCGATCAATTGCTCCGTGCCGCGGATGACGCTATTCTGTAGTTACCGGCGAGTAACTTAGCTTCTGCCGATCGTGCTTCACCACACGCGTAGCCCACACCGCCAGTCAGATAAGGAACCTCCATGGGCCATTACAAGAGCAACATCCGCGACCTGCACTTCAACCTCTTCGAGTTGTTCGACCTCGACAAGGTGCTCGAAGAAGGCGACTTCGGCGATCTCGATCACGAGACCGCCGTGGACATGCTCCGTGAGGTCAAGGCGCTGGCCGAGGGACCGATCGCCGAATCGTTCACCGACGCCGACCGCAACCCGCCGGTGTTCGACCCGGAGACCCACAGCGTCACCATCCCCGAGAGCTTCACCAAGTCCTACAACGCACTCATCGAGGGCGGCTGGGACAAGATCGGTATCGAGGAAGAACTCGGAGGCCTGCCCGCACCGCGTTCGCTGTACTGGGCCATCGGCGAGATGATCCTGGGCGCCAACCCGCCGGTCTTCATGTACGCCGCCGGCTCGGGCTTCGCCAACATCTTCTTCAACAACGGCACCGAAGAGCAGAAGAAGTGGGCCGCCATCTGCTCCGAGCGCGGCTGGGGCGCCACCATGGTGCTCACCGAGCCCGACGCCGGTTCCGACGTGGGCGCCGCCCGCACCAAGGCCGTCAAGCAGGAAGACGGCACCTGGCACATCGACGGCGTGAAGCGCTTCATCACCTCCGCCGACCAGGACATGACCGAGAACATCTTCCACCTGGTTCTCGCCCGCCCAGAAGGCGCCAAGCCCGGCACCAAGGGCCTGTCGCTGTTCTTCGTGCCGAAGTTCCACTTCGACCACGAGACCGGTGAGCTCGGTGAGCGCAACGGCGTCTTCGTCACGAACGTCGAGCACAAGATGGGCATCAAGGCCTCGGCCACCTGTGAGCTGAGCTTCGGCCAGCATGGCACCCCGGCCGTCGGCTGGCTCGTCGGCGAGGTGCACGACGGTATCGCGCAGATGTTCGACGTCATCGAGCACGCCCGAATGATGGTGGGCACCAAGGCCATCTCGACACTGTCGACCGGCTACCTCAACGCCCTCGACTACGCGAAGGAGCGGGTGCAGGGCGCGGATCTGACCCAGATGACCGACAAGACCGCCCCGCGTGTCACCATCACCCATCACCCGGACGTGCGTCGTTCGCTGATGACCCAGAAGGCATACGCCGAGGGCCTGCGCGCGGTATACCTCTACACCGCGTCGCACCAGGATGCCGCTGCGGCACAGATCGTTTCCGGCGCGAGCCCCGAGTTGGCCCACAAGGTCAACGACCTGCTGCTGCCGATCGTCAAGGGCGTCGGCTCCGAGCGCGCCTACGGCATCCTCGGCCACGAGTCGCTGCAGACCCTCGGTGGTTCCGGCTTCCTGCAGGACTACCCGATCGAGCAGTACATCCGTGACTCGAAGATCGACTCGCTCTACGAGGGCACCACGGCCATCCAGGCGCAGGACTTCTTCTTCCGCAAGATCATCCGCGACAAGGGCCAGGCCTTCTCCCACGTCGCCGGCGAGATCGCCAAGTTCCTCGACGCCGAGGGCGGCAACGGTCGGCTGAAGTCCGAGCGCGCGCTGCTCAAGACCGCGATGGACGATGTGCAGACCATGACCGCCACCCTCACCGGGTACCTCATGAACGCACAGGAGGACTCGAAGGAGCTGTACAAGGTCGGACTCGGTTCGGTGCGGTTCCTGCTGTCGGTCGGCGACCTGCTCATCGGGTGGCTGCTGCTGCGTCAAGCCGAGGTCGCGCTGGCCGCACTGGATTCCGGCGCCTCCGCCGAGGACAAGCCGTTCTACGAGGGCAAGGTCGCCGTGGCGAGCTTCTTCGCGAAGAACATGCTGCCCGAACTGACCACCGCCCGTGTCAACATCGAGAACATCGACGCCGAGATCATGGAGGTCGACGAGGCGGTCTTCTGAACCACTCGCTGATCACCTGACACAGTTTGTCCCCCGGGTAACTTTCCCGGGGGACGAACTGTTTTCGGCGTACGGGCACCGTCGTCGGAGTAATCTGCTTCGTGGCACACCGCCACGAGAGGATCAGCGATGTTCGCTGCGCTCGCCCGTGTGGTCGTCGGCCATCCCTGGCGGGTGGTCGGCGTGTGGATCGTCGCTGCGCTGGCGATCATCCTGTTCTCCCCCAACCTGTCCGACCACACCACCGGCAACCAACAGGACTTCCTGCCGTCTTCTTTCGAGTCGGTGACCGCCCAGAACATCGGCGACAGCGAGTTCCCGGCCACCGCCGGTGCCACCGGGACACTCGTGGTCTCGCGTCGCGACGGCGGCGCGCTGACGCCCACCGATCAGCAGACGGCGTTGGGCCTGGCCACCACCCTGCAGAACGACAACATCGCCGGAGTCGGCGCCGTATCGGCTGGGCCGCAATCGGTCTCGCCCGACGACAAGGTGGTCGCCATTCAGGTGGCGTTCACCGGACAGCCGGGCGAACCGCAGGTGAACGACGCCGTGCCGGCGGTGCGCGAAGCAGCGTCGTCGGCGTTGCAGAACACCGATCTCACCTCCGGCCTCACCGGCAACGCGGCGATCCTGGTGGACAGCAACACCGCCTACGACGACGCCGAACGCATCATCTCGATCGCCACCGTCATCGTCATCCTGGCCACCCTGGGCATCCTGTTCCGCAGCCCACTGATCGCCGTCCTGCCGGTGTTCGTCATCGGCGTCGTCTTCCTTGCTGTTCGCGGCGCCACCGCGTGGGCCACCCAGATCTTCGACTTCGAGGTGAGCACCACTCTCGACGCCATCCTGGTCGTGGTGCTCTTCGGCGTCGGCACCGACTACACCGTCTTCCTGCTGTTCCGGTATCGCGAACAGGTGCGCGACGGCGCCGATCGGCTCGACGGCCTCGTGGCCGCGACGGGGGCCGTCGGCCGCGTGATCGCGTCCTCGGCGCTGACGGTCATCGGCGCGTTCGCCGCGCTGTTCTTCGCGCGACTCGGCTCGCTGAACTCCTTGGCCCCGGGGTTGATCATCGCGGTCGCCATCATGCTGATCACCACCCTCACTCTGATCCCGGCAGTGATCTCGATCCTCTCGAAGGTCATGTTCTGGCCGGTCGGCCCGGGACACGAGCCACAGCGATCAGCTTTCGCCGCCCTCGGGCGCAGAGTCGCGTATCGCCCGGTGATCACGGCCGCGGCCATCGGGGTCACCCTCATCGTGCTCGCGGTGTTCAGCTCGGGCTACAAGGCGACCTACGACACTCTCGGCGAGATGCCCTCGGACACACCGTCACAACAAGCATTCGACACCCTCGCCGCGTCGATGCCGCCGGGCGACCTGAGTCCCACCCAGGTCTACGTGAAGGCCAACGGCCCCATCCCGCAAAACGAATTGGCTGCACTGACAACGAATCTGGAGGGCGTGGCCGGTGTCGCCGCAGTGACGCCACCACGGGTCAGCCAGGACGGCACGGCTGCGGTCGTCAACGTCGTACTGGACACCTCACCGTTCTCCACCCAAGCCCTCGACACGATCGACGATTCACTACGCCCGGTCGCGCATTCCTCGGTCCCCGGCGCAGTGGTCGCCGTGGGCGGACAAACCGCCACACTGGCCGACGTACGTTCCCAGTTGCATTCCGACACCCGCCACGTGTTCCCGGTCGCCGTGGTGATCGTGTGGATCATCTTGGGCGCGCTGTTACTGGCCGTCCTCGCCCCGGTGAATCTGATCGTCAGCGTCTTCGTCACCTTCGCCGCGACCCTCGGCACCCTGGTGATCGTGTTCCAGTATCTGCTCGACTATGTCGGCATCGACTTCTCGACACCGATCGTGCTCTACCTGTTCGTGGTGGCCATCGGCACCGACTACAACATCCTGATGGCCGAACGCGTTCGGGAAGCCTTCGTGGGTGGTGAAACACCTCGCGACGCAGCGCAACTCGCGATCACGAAGAACGGCCAGACCGCAGCGGCGGCCGGCGTGATCCTCGCGTTGACCTTCGCCTCGCTCACGCTGACCGGGTTGAAGAATCTCGCGGAGTTGGGTGCCGGCGTCGCCATCGGGGTGGTGCTGGCGTCGTGTGTGATGGCCCCGATGCTGGTGCCGGCATTGTCGGTGATCGAGCGCAGCGCGTTCTGGTGGCCGACGCGCCAGTCGGCGACCGGGACCGAGGCGGGCCGCCGCTTCGACGACGCGCACCCATCACGCTGACGCGCATGTCGCGACGTGCGCGGTCACGCGACGGGTGCGCGGATGATCTGAAAGGCGACCTCTCACAGCAGCTTCAGCCGGACTCCCAGCGCGCGGTAGATCGGTTCGGCACGACGGTCCAGGCTCAGCAGGGTGAGGTTCGCGTGTGCGGCTGCTGCTCCGACGAGTCCGTCGTACACCGCGCCACCCGAGATACCGACCGTCGCGAACCGCTCGACGAGTTCGGCCGTGTGCTGCGGGCTCAGGTGACACCGGTGCGGGAAGTTCGTCGTGATCAACCGGGCAGCGGCACGAGCGGTCAATCGCTGCGGCGGCGGCAGGCGGGTGAGCACCGAGTACATCTCGAACGCCGCGTGACCGCTGAGCCCCAGCGTTCTTCCCTTCACCTCCGCACGGACGTCGGAGTGCCCTACCTGCTCCGGACGCACCAGCGCGATCGCGGCACTCGTGTCCAGCAGGAGGACCTCAGCGTTGGTCGCCAAGGCGCAGTTCTCGAATGTCGTCGACCGATAGGTGCGCGCCGCCCTCCGGCAGCATCAGCATTCCTTCGTCATCGACGAGCTCATCGGTGGCCACCGGTTCCAGGACCAACCCGCTACCCGCAACGGTGATCTCGATCTCCCCAGGGATCAAACCGACCCGGTCGCGCAGTTCCTTGGGCACCACCACCCGGCCGGCACGATCGATGGTCGTTCTCATACCATGACGCTACCACTGAAATGGCAGCGAGCAGCGGCTTCACAACAGCGCGCACCCGCCCGGCAACCGCGCGCGTCTCGACGTGCGCGCGGACCGAACGGGTGCGCGTGAGTGTGTGTCGCAGCCCTACTTCGGAGGCATCCGGATGCCGCCGTCGACGCGGATCACCTCGGCATTCATGTAGGAGTTGGTGACCAGCTCGATCACCATCGAGGCGAGTTCGTCGGGCTTGCCCAGGCGGTGCGGGAACAGCACGGACTCGCCCAGCTTCGCCTTGAAGGCCTCGGCGGCTTCGCCCTCACCGTAGATCGGGGTGTCGATCAGGCCGGGCGCGATGGTGTTGACGCGCACACCGACGGCCGCGAGGTCACGCGCAACCGGCAGGGTCATGCCGACCACGCCACCCTTGGACGACGAGTACGACGCCTGACCGATCTGACCGTCGAACGCGGCGACCGACGCCATGTTGACGATGGCACCGCGCTCGCCGGACTCCAGCGGGTCGTTTTTGCTCATCGCGGTGGCGGCCAGACGGCAGGCGTCGAAGGTGCCGATCAGGTTGATGGCGATGACCTTCTTGTACGCATCCAGGTCGTGCGCCGACGAGAACTCGCCGTCGCGGCCGATGGTGCGCTGCGCCCAACCGATACCGGCCGAGTTCACCAGCGCACGCAGCGGGCCGAGCTCGGTGGCCTTGTTCACAGCCGCCTCGATCTGCGCGGTGTCGGTGACGTCGACGCGCACGAACGCACCGCCGACCTCCTTGGCGAGGGCCTCACCCTTGTCGGCCTGCAGGTCGGCGACGACGACCTTGGCTCCCTTGGCCGCCAGCTGGCGAACCGCGGCCTCGCCGATACCCGACGCGCCGCCCGTGACGATTGCACTTGCTCCATTGATATCCACGTTGCGGAGCCTATCGAGCGTTACATCGCTCGGTCTAGTGTCCCGCGCCGGAAGTTCGTTTCATGAGTTCGGCGGTCCAGGTGGATGCATCGCGAGGCGGCGGAGGAAGCAGGTACTGGATGTACCTCCGACGACGCCAACGAAGCGAGGCGCCGCCTGGGCGTCGAAATCATCAACGAATTTCCGGCGCGGGACACCAGAGGGGGCGGGGGTTGATCTCAGACGCAGGCGACGTTCGGCGCCGGATCGTATTTCACCGTGCGGGTGTTGCGACTGATCTCGGCGCCGGACGCGGCGTCGCTGATGATGCGGGTGTTCGACGTGGTGAACCCGCGGCTGCCGGTGGAGGCTATGCAGTTGTCGCCTTTGGGCAGCTTCAACGACGGAGGGTCGGTGTAGGCGTACCGCTCGCCCGTGATCGATTCGACATCGACGGTGGTGGTGCTCCACATTCGGACGGTGACGTCGGACGGTGACCAACCGGTCTCGATGTAGATGCCGTGCTTGGTGTTGTTGCGGAACACCAGGTCGATCGCACCTTCGAAGACGGTGGCCTCGCGAGCTTCGGGATACCGGGAGATGTAGTAGCTGTGCTCGGTGTGTGCGACATCCTCGAGACCGGCGAAATAGGCCGCGTTGTAGAGCGTGGTCGCGAACTGGGAGATACCGCCGCCGACCGCTTTGTCGGCGTGCCCGTCGTCGATGATCGTCGACGTGACATAGCCCTGCGCGGTGCCGCGCGGCCCGGTGTAGCCGTTCAGCGAGAACTTCTCGCCGGGCATGACCAGTGCGCCGTCGACCTCGGCGGCGACGAGGCGGATGTTCTCGCCGGATGCGCTGGAGAACCCCGAGGTGGTGAACTCGCTGACCACTTCACGCACGCCGAGTCCGCGTGCCTGCCGGGTGGTCAACTTTGGCTTCACCGGCGCATAGGCGACCTCGACCACCCGCGAGTCCGACACGTCTGCGCCGGTCGCGGTCGCCGCGGTGGAGGCCACGGTCTTGTCCCAGTCGACGCGCGAACCGTCGCGCGACGGCACCACGGTGGGACTGCCGCTGCTCAGTGAGAACGTGGCGTCCACGGCTTTTCGTTCGGTCTCGGCGAGCTCGGGCCGCAACATCTCGGCGCTACGTTTGGGGTCGATCTCGGGTTGCAGTCCGCCACGCCCGTCCGCGACGAATGTCAGCACCGAGCCGAGCTGGGCCGGCGTGACCCGTACTGACACGTCGTCGGCACCATCGAGGGTGACCGGCGCAGCCACCGCGCGGGTGGCAGCACCGGCGACCGTCTGACGGACCACCTCGGCCGACACGGACGGATCGAAGTCCTCTGTGGGCAGGTCGATGGGTTTGTCGTCAAGCCATTCGGTGACCAGCGTCGTCGCCGCCGCATCGCGGGCCACGCGCTTGCCGGCGGCGGGCATGTCTGCGACCGGGGTGGGCACGTCGTCGGTCACCTCGTAGTGCACCCCGCCTTCGACGGCGGCCTTCTCCAGTTCGGGGCGCAGGTCGTCGAGCGTGGCGTCGAAGACCGCGCGGTCGATGGTCACGACCGGTTCCACGGTGTGGGTGCGCCCGAGAATCGCCATCAGCCTGGGCAGCGGACTGCGGGGCTGCTCCATCAATCGGGCTTTGGTGGCCGCGGCGTCGAAGTAGAGGCCGAGATCGTCGGGCGCGACGGTGGCCGATCCGGAATCGGTGCGCAGGCGCACCCGGTGATTCGCTCGTTCGGACAGTCGGTCGACAACTGCCTGGGCCTGCGCATCGGCGAGATTGCCCGCCGGAATGCCGGCGACCACGGCACCGCGCGCGGTGGTGTCATCGGTGAGGACGAGGTCGGTCGCGAGGACGATGCCGAGTGTGGCGGCGATGCCGACCGCGACACGCACCACCGCAAGCACGGCCGGATGTGTGTTCACGGAGACAACCATAAGGAAACGTTGATGGATACGCCGCGTCGAGTGTTCGACTGTCGGGCGCCCCACAAAGTAGGCGCCCCGACCGAGCTGCCGGGTCGGGGGTCTGGCAGCTCAGCCGGAGCTACTCGTATATCTACGCTACTTCGCGCGGCGTTACAGCTTTCCGAGAACTTTTTTTCGGCGAGTGTGACCGGATCGTTGCGCAGGCCTCAATCCGGTCACATCTGCGCTGGTCAGCCCTCGACTATGGCCGTTACGCCCTGGCCGCCGGCCGCACAAATCGAGACGAGCGCACGGCCGCCGCCGTTCTCGCGGATCGTCTTGGCCGCCTGCGCGATGATCCGTCCTCCGGTTGCGGCGAACGGGTGACCGGCGGCCAGCGAGGAGCCGTGCACGTTCAGCTTGGCGCGGTCGATCGCTCCGAGCGCGTTGTCGAGGCCCAGACGCTCCTTGCAGTACTCCTCGGACTCCCACGCCGCGAGGGTGGCCAGCACGACGCTGGCGAAGGCCTCGTGGATCTCGTAGAAGTCGAAATCCTGCAGGGTCAGCCCGTTGCGCTCGAGCAGCCGGGGCACCGCGTAGGTGGGGGCCATCAGCAGACCGTCCGGGCCGTTGACGTAGTCGACGGCCGCGGTCTCGCTGTCGACGAGGTAGGCCTGCACCGGCAGCCCCTTGGCCTCGGCCCATTCGTCGGTGCCCAGCAGCACCGTCGACGCACCGTCGGTCAGCGGGGTGGAGTTGCCCGCGGTCATCGTCGCGTCACCCAACGAGACACCAAAGACCGGCTTGAGCTTGGCGAGCTTCTCCGCGGTGGAATCGCCCCGCAGGTTCTGGTCGCGGGTCAGTCCCAGGAACGGGGTGATCAGGTCGTCGAAGAAGCCGGCATCGTAGGCGGCCGCCATGTTCTGGTGGCTGGCCGCAGCGAGCGCGTCCTGGTCGGCACGCTTGATGCCGAACTCCTTGGCGGTGATGGCGGCGTGCTCCCCCATCGACATGCCGGTGCGCGGTTCACCGTTGCGCGGGATCTCGATGCCCAGTTTCGGCAGCAGCTTCAACGCGTTGAGCAGCTGATCTTTGGTACTGCGTGACCGGTTGACCTGGAGCATCTGCCGCCGCATCGACTCCGAGACACCGATCGGCGCGTCGGAGGTGGTGTCCACGCCGCCGCCCACGGCGACGTCGTAGCGGCCGGCCGCGATGCCGTCGGCCACCGCGACGATGGCCTGCAGGCCGGTGCCGCAGGCCTGCTGGATGTCGAAGGCGGGCGTGTAGGGCGACAGCGCCGACCCGAGGACGCATTCGCGCATGAGATTGAAATCACGTGAATGCTTGAGGACGGCGCCGCCGGCGACCATGCCGAGACGCTCCCCCTGGAGGCTGTAGCGGCTCACCAGGCCATCGAGAGCTGCGGTGAACATCTCCTGATTGCTGACCTCGGCGTAGGTTTTGTCCTGGCGGGCGAACGGAATCCGGTTGCCGCCGAGGATCGCGACCGGGCGCTGAGTGCGGGTCTTGGGTGTCTGAGCCACTTCGATCTCCCAGGGGGTGTAGTTCGATGTCTGTACAGTATTCTTACCCATGAGTAAGTTAGTTGTCGAACGTCGCTTTGCGTGAGCGTCGTCGCACACGGACTTCACCCAACCCGATCTGCCGTCGAAGCACAGAGGAGATCTCCCGTGGCAGCCACTGGCCTGTACTCGAATTTCGTCCATTCCGCACCCGGCTCGTTCCTCGCGAAGCAGGCCGGCCTGCCCGTCCCGCCGACGCTGCGCCGCTACAAGCCATCGGAGCCGCCGCTGCCCGGCCCGGTGCTGCTGGGTGGATCGGGCCGGCTCGTCGAGCCGCTGCGCGAGATGTTGTCGGCACCCGACTACACCCTCATCCAGAACGCCACGTCCGGCCGCAGCGCCGACAAGTACGGCGCGCTGGTGTTCGACGCCACCGGCATCACCTCGCCGTCGGAGTTGCGTCAGCTGTTCGAGTTCTTCGGACCGCAGATGCGTTCGCTGGCGCCCAGCGCGCGACTGCTGGTGCTGGGCACCACCCCGGAGCTCGTGTCCGACCCCAACGAGCACGTCGCCCAGCGCGCGCTCGAGGGCTTCACACGCTCGGTCGGTAAGGAGCTACAGAAGGGCGCGACGGTCCAGCTCGTCTACGTCTCCCCCGACTCCAAGACCGGTCTCACCGGCCTGGAGTCGACGGTGCGGTTCGTGCTGTCGGCGAAGTCGGCGTTCGTCGACGCACAGGTCATCAGGGTCGGCGACGCCGATGCGACCGCACCGAAAGACTGGGATCGTCCACTCGAGGGCAAGGTGGCCGTGGTGACCGGCGCCGCCCGCGGCATCGGCGCCACCATCGCCGAGGTCCTCTCCCGGGACGGCGCCCACGTCATCTGCGCCGACATCCCGGCCGCCGGTGAGGCGCTCGCCGAGACCGCCAACAAGGTCAAGGGCACCTCGTTCCCGCTGGATGTAAGCGCCGACGACGCCGGCGCGAAGCTCGCCGAGCACGCGCTCGAACGTCACGGCGGTATCGACATCATCGTCAACAACGCCGGCATCACCCGCGACAAGCTGCTCGCCAACATGGATGCCGCGCGCTGGGACTCGGTGATCGCGGTCAACCTCATCGCGCCGCAGCAGCTCGTGAACGGACTGATCGAGAAGGGCGCCCTGAAGGAGGGCGGCGCCGTGATCGACGTGTCGTCGATCGCCGGCATCGCCGGCAACCGCGGCCAGACCAACTACGGCGCCTCGAAGGCCGGCGTGATCGGCCTGGTCGACACCTACGCGCCGATCCTCGCCGAGAAGGGCGTCACCATCAATGCGGTCGCCCCGGGCTTCATCGAGACCAAGATGACCGCCGCGATTCCCGTCGCGACCCGCGAGGCCGGCCGCCTGATGAGCTCGCTCCAGCAGGGTGGGCAGACCGTCGACGTCGCCGAAACCGTGGCGTACTTCGCCAACCCGGCGTCGAGCGCCATCACCGGCAACGTGGTCCGCGTGTGCGGCCAGGGATTCCTGGGGGCCTGATGGCCAAGACGATCACACTGTCCAGCGCGCCGGGCACCGCCGAGGTCTACTCGAAAGCCGTCGGTGCGATGCTCCCGGTCATCGGCAAGCCCGCCAAGGTGCGGGCCGACGCCGTCATCCCCGACCGCCACTATCGGTTGGAGAACGTGCGGGTGAACCCGGAGCAGCTGCACGCCTACACCCGGGTCACCGGCCAGCGATTCGGTTCGACACTGCCTATCACCTACCCGTTCGTGCTGCAGTTCCCCCTTGCCATGAAGGTCATGACCGACGGCGACTTCCCGTTCGGCGCAGTCGGTTCGGTGCATCTGGAGAACTCGATCCATCGGGTTCGCCCGATCGGCGTCGACGAACCGCTGACCATCGACACCCATGCGGAGAACCTGCGCGAGCACCGCAAGGGACTGTTGATCGACATGATCTCGGAGATCCGGGTGGGCGCCGAACTGGTGACGACGCAGACCGCGACGTTCCTCAAACAGCAGAGGACCAGCCTGTCCGACGAGCCGCGCGGCCCGGAGCCCAAGCAGTACGCTCCGCCGCCGCCGGATTCGATCCTGTCGGTGGACCTCGGACGTATCCGCCGGTACGCCGAGGCCTCCGGCGACCGCAACCCCATCCACATGGGCAACCTGACCGCGAAGGCGTTCGGCTTTCCGAAGGCCATCGCGCATGGCATGTGGAGTGCCGCAGCCGCGGTGGCCAACGTCGAGGCGCAGCTGCCCGACGACGTCACCTACACGGTGCGCTTCGGCAAGCCGATCCTGTTGCCCGCCAAGGTGAACCTGTACACGCGACGCATCGACGGAAACGGCGCGTTCGACATCTCCGTGCTCGACCGCCGCAAAGGTGCCCCGCACCTGACCGCGACGACCCGCGGCGCCTGACCCGCACGGTTCGTCCCCCGGGTTTCGTCACATCCTCCGAAAGTTTAGAGGGGGTTTGGCGATACCCGGGGGAGGAACTATGACGATTCCGCGAGCAGGGATGCGTAGTGGCCTCGGAGACCGATGACGTCCTGGCGGTCCTCGTGCACAGCGCCTGTCTCCACGAGACTCTGCAGGGCATCCAGGCAGGCGTGCCATCCGGCCGCGGTCCCGGCGTGGCCCATCGGTCCCGGCTCCCCCGGCCAGGTGGTGAACACCAGCCGCGTGCCGTCCGCGGTCGGCTCGAGTTCGAATCGCAACACGTCGGCCTTGCCCTGCGGATTACCCCAGACCAACTCGAATACCTTCGGCGGATCGAACTCACGGATCTCGCCGGGCAGCACCTCGTCGAAATCGAAGCGCGTCGTGTCGACGCCGGCGTCCTCCAACGCCGCCTGACTCTCCGCCGCCTCGTCGGGCCAGAACGGTAGCTGCACCAACGCACCAGCGGCGCGCACCCCGACGATGTCGGCGGGAAACCAGTGCCGCAAGCTGTCCGACTCGGTCAGCGCACTCCAGACCTTCTCCGGCGAATGTGCCAGGTGCCGTTCGTATCTCAAGGACAGTTTGTCGCCGTCGCGTACGACTGTGCCGAATCGGTCGGTCGCCTTCTGGTTCATGCCTCAGTCCTCCTTGTCGGTCTCATCCAGATGCCGTTCCAGGGCATCGAGTCTGTCTGCCCAGATCTCGCGAAACGGAGCAAGCCACGCGTCGAGGTCGCGCAACCCGTGGTCGTCGAGTGTGTAGTAGCGCCGTGGCCCGTCGACGCGGACGCGCACCAACGCCGCCTCGTCCAGCACCCGAAGATGTTTGGACACATTGGGTTGCGAAATACCCAACGCGTCGACGAGTTCACCGACCAGACACTCCCGACTACGCAACAGATCGAGGATGCGCCGACGAGTCGGCTCCCCGATCACCGTGAAAACGTCTCGGTCGACCATGTAGCCAACATGCCATAGTTGGCATATGCCGGTCAAGGCATATAGACAGTTGGGGGTGCCGGTTCGGCGGGCTTCGTGACGCGTCTCCTCCGTTGCCGCTCCTCAGCCAGCGGAGGGAGGTACCTCACCAAGCCTCACCACGGCGGCCGAGAGAACCCTGTTTTGCGTTGAGAGAACCAACCCGGCTGGATTCTCTCGGCACAACTCTGGGTTCTCTCGGCGCAAAACAGGGTTCTCTCGGCGTACGCCGCGGAGAACTCCAACAAGCCGTCAGTCGGCGGCAGCGTCGGCAGTGCCGACCCCCTTCAGACCGCGCCAGGTGATGCCGACGAGTAGGTCGGTGGCGGTTTCGAGGTCCACGTCGCCTTCGGTGATGCGGTCGGCGACAGCTTCACCGGCACCAACCAGGGCGACGGCGGTGAGTTCGAAGTCGATGTCGCGGGCACCCTCGACGGTGGTGCCGGTGCGAATGAGTTCGGTGACCATCTCGGTGACGCGTTTGCGGCTGTCGGAGACGAAATGCGAGAACGTCTGAGTGCCGACGGCGACGCGGTAGAGCACCTTCCACGACTGCCGGTGCTCGTCGACGAAGCGCAGGAATTCCTTGACGACGGTGTAGGCCTGTTCGCGCTGGCGCAGCGACGGGTCGAAGCCGACGCTCATGGCCTCGATGAAGCGAGTGGATTCGCGTTCGATGCAGGCGCTGAACAGCTCGTCCTTGGAACCGTAGTACAGGTACAGCATCGGCTTACTGATCTCCGCCTCGGCGGCGATGGAATCCATCGACGCCTCGCGGTAGCCGTTCTCGGAGAACACCTTGACCGCGGCATCGAGCATCTGCTGTTCCCGCACCGCACGGGGCAACCGCTTGGTACCGCCGGCCATCACCACTCCTCACCACTAGCCCAGATCGCGCGTCGACGCGTTCGGACCATCTTACCCGGGGGTAAGTTCAGCGGTAGCCGACCTCGCGAATTGCGGCCAGGAGTTCCGAGCGGGAACCTGCGTCGAGCCGCCTCCGGATGTTGGCGACATGATGCTCGACGGTCTTCGCCGAGATGAACAGACGCTCACCGATCTCCCGGTAGGTGTATCCCGCCAGCAGCTCACGCGCAACTTCGGCTTCTCGCTCGGTGAGCGGACTGTCGACGACGGGGGCCGGCGCCGACACCGCGGCCGGCACCTCGGGCATGGATGTCTCGCTCCACTGCCAGGCACGATGCCACGCCGTGCCGGAGCCGAGCGCGCCCAGCAGATCGTCGATCGCAGCGCACTGGCGGTGCAATCGGTCGGCGTCGTCGAGGCGGGCGGCACTGCGCCGGCATTCGTCGACGACGATCAGGTCGTGCAGACTCACCTGCATCGTCGACACCGACGGCGCCACCCGCTGCCACCGCGAGGCGAGCGCATCGCGATCATCGGCCCGACGCGCGGCGCCGAGTCCCGCGACGACCGCCCGCAGCCGGGTCGCCGGTGTCAGGTCGTCGAGGTGCGCGGCCGACCCATCGGTGCCGTCGGCCAGCACCGACAGCCAAGACCGCAGCACGTCGCGGTCGCCGGGCGACACGGCCTCGACACCCTCGACCAGTGCTCGCGCACCGTCGAGTTCGCCGCGGCAGAAGGCCAGCGCGAACACCGGCCACACGCACGGCCGCAGCGACTCGGCATCCCCGACCGCCGACCAGGCCGCGATCACCGCATCGCAGGAAGTGCCCCCGTCGCCTGCGTCGAGCAGATAGCCGATGACGGTGTCCTCGGCATGCCGCAGCGTCGACGGTGGTCCGGTGCCGGCGGCGCGCACGGTGTCGGCCCCGCCCCGGTCCCCGACGCCGAGCAGCGCGGTCACCGCAGCGGCGCGATGCACTCCGAGGTGCTCGGTACCCAACCAACCGAACAGCTCGGCGGCATGGCCCGGACGCCCGGCCGCGGTGGCGACCTCGGCGGCCACGGCGACGGTGTCGGCAACCTCCGGCCCCGGCTCGCAGCCGGACTGCAGCACCTCGTCGAGCAACGCGGCCGCCCCGACCACGTCGCCGGTGTCGAGGATCAGTCGCGCGCGATGCGGACGCAGCATCGTCGGCGCTCCCCCACCCCGTTCGGCGGTCGCCAACAGCGCCGCGGCACGCTCGGGTGGCGCCTCGTCAGCGGCCGCACGCAGAGTGTCGACGATGACCGTGCCGGTGAGGCCGGCCTCCACGGCGCGGACCGCATCGTCGGCGGTCAGGTTGCCGGTGTCTAGGACGGTCTGCGCGACCCGTCGGCGCAGCACACCGAGACGCACCTCGCCGACGACGGCCCGCAGCGTGTCGATCAGTTCGGGCAGTGGCCGGTCACAGGCCCCCAGCAGGCCGGTGCCGCGGGCACGGTCGACGGCATCCCCGGCATCGCGCGGTTCGAGCTCCAGGATCGTCGACACCGAGTGTGGATCGAGTGCGGCGCCCACAGCGGCCACCGCCAGCACGTCGAGCGCGTCGTCGTCGAGGTCACCGAGCAGCTGGTGATGCCAGTCGCGTGCGATGCGGGTCGCGACGGCGACCGGGTCGAGTTCGGTGAGCGCATCGGGGTCCTCGATGTCCTCGCCACGCACGGCCTCGAGCGCGACGTCGATCAGGGCGCTCGCGCCGCAGCACCGTCGACGGATGTGGGAGGCCTCGGTCGGGGTGAGGGACACGCCGAGTTCGACGGCCCGGTCGATCACGTCGCCGGTGGACATCGCGGGTCGTTCGAGTTCCATCCCGCTGCGTCGGGCCCGTGCGATGAGGGCGGGGAGCTCTCGGCCGCGGCGACGTTTCTGGGTGGCGCCGACCAGAGCGATCTGTCCGCGCTCGAGGCGTGCGGCGAGGTCGGCCACCACGTCGCTCGGCCAGGTGTGCAGGTCGTCGGCGATCACCACCGGGCGGGTGCCGGCGCTCGTCGACGCTCCAGCCGGTCCCACCACGACGTGCGCGCCCGCGTCCCGCAGGCGGTGCTCGACCGTCGCCAGCAGTCCTGATCGGCCGGTGCCGGGCGGACCGACGATGAGCGCACAGTCTCCGGCACCGCTACCGAGCCGTTCGACGACGTCGTCGATCCAATCGCGGGCCGCGGTCGCCGACCGCCGGTGTGCCGCATCTGCCGTCTCCACCGACATCGGCGCTACCGGCCGAGGCACAGCAGGTCGGTGACACCGCACACGGTGTCGCCGGCGCCGCCGACGATCTCGCCGGGCAGCTGGGTCAACCCGCCACCGCCGGAGCCACCGCCATTACCGCCACCGCCGGAACCGCCGCCGGTCCCCGAGTCCGCCGGGAACTCTGGTGGCGGGCTCGGCGCGGGCGGGTTGGGGCTGGGATTCTGACTACCCGGAGAACCGGTCCCCGGAGCCTGGGTGCCAGGGGTCTGAGTGCCCGGGGCCTGGGTACCGGGCACTTGAGTGCCCGGAGCCTGGGTTCGAGGGGCCTGCGTGCCCGGCGCCTGAGTGCCCGGCGCGGTGGGCGTGCCCGGCTGATCGGCCGCGGTGGTGCCCGGCGCCGTCGTGGTGGCACCCGACGCACCGTTGCGACTCTCGAGTTGTTCGACCTGCAGCCCGGCCGTGCCGCCGGCCGGTGATGTCCGACTCGAGGGTCCCTCGGTGACCGCGGCCCCGGCCGGCGCGGGTGTGGCCGGTTCCGAATGCCCGACGAGGCCGGTACCCACCGACAGCCCGGTCGCGGTGATGACCGCCAGCGCCGCTGTGCCGACGGCCACCAACGTGCCCCGTCGACGGCGACTGAGCCGGGGTTCGGGTTCGCCGACCGGCAGTGCCGGCGCCGGGATGATGCCGCGCACCGGCGGCTCGGCCGGTTGCACCGCGGTCGCGGCGGCGTCGACCGGCAGGACGGCGGTGGACTCCGCCGACACGCGGGATTCCAACAGGATGGCCCCGGCTGCCGGGGCGGTGATCGGGTCTGGGTCCACCACCACGGGGGTCCGCGCGGCGGTCGAGAGCAGCTCGGCCACGAGTGGGATCGCCGCACCACCGCCGGTGGCGACGATCGCGCTCACCTGGGTGGGCTCGACGTCGGCGGCGATGAGTGCCTCACGGATCAGCGCGGCCGATTCCAGGATCGGGGCGCGCAACAGATTCTCGACGTCCTCACGCACCAGCCGCGCCTCGGTGTGCACCGAGGCGACCGCGACGTCGACGACGGTGTCGGTGTCCACCGACAGCGTCTCTTTCGCGGCGCGGCAGTCCGCGCGCAGACGTTCCAGGTCGTCGAGCACCGTCGGATCGGCCATGGTGGTGGCCGCCGCGCCGAGCGCCGACGCGGCACCGGTCACGTCGAGGACCTCGGCGAGCAGCAGGCGATCGAACTCGCGACCGCTGACCGCCGACGACGTCAGCGGCTGCCCGATCACCTCGGGATTGTCGCCGGCCCGTACCACCGACACCGTCAGCGCCGAGGCGCCCAGATCGTGGCAGACCACCAGCGAATCGTCGGCGAACGAGCCGTGCGCATGTTCGGCGGCGGCGACCGCGGCGGCGGACGTGGACTGCCAGCCCACCTCCAGGCCGGTCGGCTCGAGGCGGTCGTCGACGCTGCGTCGCGCCGCATCGAGCGCGTCGGCGCTCCAGCTGTCGGGGTAGGCGATCGCCAGCCGCGCTGACGACACGTCGGCGACCTCGTCGGCCACCGCCTGCACCATGGCGACAACCGCCTCGGCGAACAGGTCCGCGGCAGCGATCGGGTCGCCGTCGGCGTCCACGAGCGCGACGGGGTCACCGACCCGATCGAGGAAATCGTCGCGGCCGACGAGTCCGGTCGTCTCACGCGTGATCGTCGCTTCCCACGCGGCGTCGGTCGCCACCGTCGCCACGCACGTGTCGGCGCCGATCTTGACACCGATTCCGAGGGTCATCACCCACACTCCTGTCCTCGCACCCGGATCGGAGTCGACAGTTCCGACATCACCCGTTGCCGGTGATGGCCCTGGTCTCCAACGGTGCGCTTGCTGAGTGTGTCGCGCTCAGAGGGCCTTTCGTTAGCTCTACGCAGAGAATGGGGACAAAACCCCGAGGGTGCCCCGGGGCCCGCCGAAGAACCCGGGATTTTCCCCGATGCGGCGCCGGTGACGGTGTCCCTACCGTCGGATTCACGACACGAGATCACCTTGGTCTCGTCCGACGAGGGGACGATCCTGATGGCCACCAACGCCGTACTCGACTTCATTCTCGGCCTGCTGCGCGACGACGAATCGATTGCCGCGTACTGCCGCAACCCGCAGGCCTCGCTCGACGCGGCCGGCCTGCACGGGGTGACTCCGGCTGACATCTCGGCCGCCGCGCCGCTCATCGCCGACGCCGGTCTGGTGTCGGCGGGTGCCGGCATCGGGGCGATCACCGGCGCCGGCGCAGCGCTGGGCGGCGGGGCCGGATTCGGTGGCGGAGCTGCCGGCGGTGCCCTCGGAGGGGTGGGCATCGGCGGTGGCGCTGCCGGTGGGGGCGGGGTCGGCCTGGGCGGTGTCGGGACCGGCGACATCGGACTCGGCGGCGGCTCGATGGGCGGTGTCGATCTCGGCGGTCTCGGTTTCGGGTTGGGAGGTTTCGACCTCGGATCCTTCACCGTCGGTGACATCGACTTCGGGTCGGCGCTCGGTGGCATCGGGCTCGGCGCGATCGACCTGTCCGGATTCCAGGTGAGCGATCTGGATCTGGGCGGCATCGCGTTCGGCGATCTCGACCTCGCCGGACAACTCGCGGTGATGCTGGGCGCCACCCTGTCGGCCGGGCTGGCGGCGGGCGGTACGGTGGCCGCCCAGTTCGGCGGCACCATCGGTGCGGCGCTGGACACCATGCTCGCCGGCGGGATGTCGGCGGCGGCGGGTATCGGCGGGCAGGCTGCGGCGGCGCTGTCTGCAGCGCTGGGGGCCGAGGGCGCACTCGTCGGCCAGTTCGCCACCGCACTGGATGCCGCGCTCGAAGCGGGCGGCGGTCTGGCCGGTGCCGTGAGTGGCGGACTGTCCGGGGCGTTGAGTGCCGGTCTGGAACTCGGCGGTGCGGCCGCCGGCGCATTCGGCGCGACCCTCGGCGGCCTGGTGGGCGCCGGGATCGGCGCGGGCGCCGGACTCGGTGCCGAACTGGCAACCGCATTGTCGGCGGGGCTCGGCGCCGGTGGCGCAGTCTCCGCGGTGTTGTCCGGAGCGTTGGGCCTCGACGCCGCGCTGGCCTCCGAACTCTCGGCCGCATTCGCCGGGACCCTGGCCGCGGCCGGTGGTGTGGAAGCCGCGCTGAGCGGACTGCTCGACGCGCAGGCCATCAGCGAACTGTCCGGTGAGCTGGGCGCCACCCTCAGCGGTGGGTTGGCCGCCGGACTCGGTGCCGGCGGCGCGGTCGCCGCCGAACTGGGTACCGCGGTCACCGCGGTGCTGTCGGCGAGCGCGGCGGCCGTCGGCGGGATCGCGTTGACCGGCGGCGCCGGACTCGGTGCGGTGATGGGTGGTGCCGTCGCCGCCGCGCTCGGTGTCGGCGGCGGAGCCGAAGCCGGGTTGTCGGCTGCCCTCGACGCCGCGCTCGGCGCAGGCCTGGAGTCGGTGATCTCCGCAGGTGGTGACCTCGAAGGGGCCGTCGGGGCCGCCTTGTCGTCGACGCTGGCCGCGGGTGGCGACGTCGCCGCCGACCTCGGGGCAGCGCTCGGCGGGGCGTTGGGCATCGCGCTCGACGGTGGCCTGGAACTCGACGGACTCTCCGCAGGCGCCGCCCTCGACGGACTCCTCAACGCGGGTGCCGGGCTGGACACCTCGCTGTCGACCGTGCTGTCCGGGGCGCTGGGCGCCGGCGGCGAGGTGGGCGCCGACCTCGGCGGCGCGCTGGCGGGCGCGCTGGGCGCCGGCGGCGTGCTCGGCGCGGACCTGACGGGACTGCTCGACGGTGGCCTGACCGGCGATCTGTCGGCGGGGCTCGCCGCGGTCGGCGGTGCCGGTGGCGACATCGCCGCCGCCTTGGGCACCTCCCTGGGCGGCATGCTGGACGGCGCCGTCGGCGTCGACGGTCTGCTGTCGGCCGCATCCGGCGTCAGCATCGGACAGCTCCTCGCCGCCGACCTGGGCACCGCGCTCGGTGTCGACGGCGCACTCGTCACCAACCTCGGCAACTCACTGGACGCCGCGCTCGGCGGCTCGCTGTCCGGCGCGTTGGGCGGGGAGGTCTTCACCGGCACCACGGCCGAGCTCGGAGGGGCACTGTCGTCGGCGCTCGGCGCCGGCGGTGAGGTGGCCGCAGGGCTCGGCGGTTCGTTGGGGGCGGTGCTCGGTGCGGCGTACTCGGGGGATCTGGGTTCGGAGTTGACCGGGCAACTCAACGCCGGCACCGACCTCACCACCGCGGTCACCTCGACACTGGGTACCGCACTGGACCTCGACGCCTCGGCCGCCGACGGCATCACCGCCACCCTCGACTCGAGCCTGCACTCCGTCGGCGGTCTGGGCGGATTGGTGACCGGTGAGATCGATGCGATCGCGAACCCGACGCTCGCACTCACCGACACCGGGTTGTCGGCGACCGGACCGCTCTCGGTCGGCGGTTCGCTGGCATCGACCGGACTGCTCGGCGACGACCTGTCGCTGACCGGCGACTCCGGCGTCACAGGGGCCCTCACCGGCGGTCTGGACAGCGGACTCGGGCTCACCAGTGGGCTGGGTCTGGACAGCGGGCTGGGTCTGGACAGCGACTCGGGGCTGGCCGGTGGTGCCGGTCTGGCCGGTTCGGCTGCCGGCGCGGTGGACCAGACCGTGCAGGGCGCCGGCGTCGATCTGGGTCTGTCCGGTGACGGCTCGGCATCCGGCGGCGGCGAACTCGGTGGCGCCCTGACCGGGGGCACCGGCCTGACCGACGGTCTCGGTTTGCAGAGTGGCCTGGATCTGCCGGGCGGTTCCGCAGACGGCGGACTCGACGTCGGCGGTGTCACCGATGCCGCGGGTCAGGTCACGGGTGGACTCGACAGCACGGTCGGCGGCGGGCTGGATGCGGCGGGCCAGGTGACCGGCGGACTCGACAGCACCGTCGGTGGCGGCCTGGATGCGGCGCTCGGAGGCCCCGCGGCCTCGCTGAGCGGTGGTGCGGACGGCTCGGCCGACGCGTCGGCCTCGGCGGCCGGTGGAGCGGAGGCATCGGGCGGTGCCGACGCCGACAGTTCGCTGACCGGTTCGGCTACGAGCGCCGCGGATGGCGCGCTGTCCGGAACCGTCGACACCGCATCCGGGTTGACCTCGGATCTGTCCGGCGGACTCACCGGCGGACTGACCAGCGGGCTGTCCGGTGGACTCGGCGGAGACACAGATGCGGGCGTGACCGACACGGATACGTCCGACCACGACGGGTTGCTCGGCAACTGATCCCACGCCATCCCGCGACACGCACCGTCGCCGCGTTCCGTCCGACCCCGTTACCGTGAGAGCACCATGACCGACAGCACACCCGCTCCGGGAGACGCTCCCGCGGGCACCACGTCCGCCCTCCCCGAGTTGCTCGACCGCATGGTCGGCCTCGCGGAGGAGGCCGGGCGCGGTGACCTGGTCACCCGGCTGTCCGGGGCGCGGACACGACTGACCGATCCTCGCCTGCGGATCGTCGTCGTCGGCCAGCTCAAGCAGGGTAAGAGCCAGTTCGTCAATGCGCTGTTGAATCTCGAGGTCTGCTCGGTCGGCGACGACGAGACGACGGCGGTGCCGACCGTGATCGGCCATGCCGCGCAACCGGTTGCGCACCTCGTGGTCGGCGGCGCGGCCGAGGACCGGGTACCGGTCCCGCTGGATCAGATCACCTCCATCACCCCGGCCACCGATCTCGCCGAGGGTCGGGAGGTGGCGCGGCTGGAGGTCGACGCACCGGGACCGTTGCTCGCCGACGGACTCGTCGTGGTGGACACGCCGGGCGTCGGCGGGCACGGGCACCCCTACGCGGCAACCACATTGGGAATGGTGGCGACCGCGGATGCGGTGCTCTTCGTCTCCGACGCCAGCCAGGAGTTCACCGCCCCGGAGATGCGCTCCCTACAGCAGGTCACCGAGTTGTGTCCGACCGTGGCGTGTCTGCTCACCAAGACCGACCTCTACCCGCAGTGGCGGGCGATCGCCGATGCCGACCGCGCGCACCTGCGCACCGCGGGCATCGACATCCCGGTGCTGCCGGTGTCGTCAGCGCTGCGGATTCACGCGTTGCGCCTGCAGGACGAGCAACTCAATACCGAAGCCGGGTTCGTCGACCTGTACCGCTACCTGCGTGGCAGCGTGGTCGCCAACGCCCAGCAGGCCACCCGGGCGACCGTCGCCAACGATCTGCGGGTGGTGTCCGAGCATCTGGCGTTGACCTACGGCAGCGAACTGGCGGGGCTACGTGATCCGGATACCGCGCGCCGCGCCGTATCGGGTTTACAGGAGGCCAAAGACCACGCGGAGACCATGCGTCGCCGCACCGCGCAGTGGCAGCAGACGCTCGCCGACGGGATCGGTGATCTCGCCGCGGACATCGACCACGACCTGCGTGATCGTTTACGCGCGGTGACCCGGGAAGCCGAGCGGGCCATCGACGACGGCGATCCGGGCACCGACTGGGATCGGTTCGCCGAGTGGCTGGCCGATCAGACCGCGGCGGTGGTGGGCGACAATTTCGTCTGGGCGCACGAGCGATCGGTGTGGCTCGCGCAGCGGGTGGCCGCACACTTCGCCGAATCCGGCGACGAATCGCTGCCCGCCATCGACATTGCCGATCTGGACGGGGTATTCGACTCGGTGGCCGAACTGGCCGCGCTGGATGCACAGAAAACCGGACTGAGCCAGAAGCTGCTGGTGGGGATGCGCGGGTCGTACGGCGGCGTCCTGATGTTCGGTCTCATCTCCACGATGATGGGCATGGCGTTGATCAACCCGGTGTCCGTCGGCGCCGGAGTATTGCTGGGCAGCAAAGCCTATCGCGACGACAAGCAGGCACGCATCGTCGAACGGCGCGCCAAGGCCAAGAACGCGGTGCGGGCGTTCACCGACGACGTCAGCTTCCAGGTCGGCAAGGAATCACGCGATCGTCTGCGGGTGATCCAGCGAGTGTTGCGCGATCATTTCACCACCGTCGCCGAACAGACCTCACGTTCGATCGCCGAGTCGCTGAGCGCAGCGCAGTCCGCCGCCTCACTCGCCGATACGCAACGCACGCAACGGGCTGCCGCGGTGGAATCGTCACTGTCGGACGTCGCGGCGCTGCGCCGCGCCGCAGACCGTCTGGAATCCCTCGCGGTGACGGCGTGATGACCGGTGTCGATCAGGCCGCCGAGTTCATCTCGGCGGCACGCGCGGCGGTGACGGGCGACGCAGCGGCGACCGCAGCGGTCGACAGATGCGCGCAACGACTGTCCGAGCCGGTCCGCATCGCGTTGGCCGGCTCCCTGAAAGCCGGAAAGTCGACGTTGCTCAATGCGCTTGTCGGGCAGGATATCGCGCCGACAGATGCCACCGAGTGCACGCGTGTGGTCACGTGGTACCGGCGCGGCCAGGTGGCGTCGGTGTCCGCGCGGGCTGTCGACGGTCGATCGATGTCGATCCCGGTCACTCGCACTGCCGGGCGGCTCGGTTTCGACTTCGGTACGTTGACCGCCGACGACGTCGACCACCTCGACGTCGAATGGCCTTCGCGCGCACTGCACACCCGCACCATCGTCGACACCCCGGGCACGGCGTCGTTGTCTACCGAGTTGTCGGCCTCGACGTTGTCGCTGCTCACGCCCGACGACGGACAGTCCGGCGTCGATGCGGTCGTCTATCTGATGCGTTCACTGTCGGCCACCGACACCGACATGTTGCGCCGCATCGCCGCATCGATCGGCGGCGGGTCTGGGCCCCTCGGCGTGATCGGTGTCGTGTCCCGCGCCGATGAGCTCGGCGCCGGCCGGATGGATGCGATGATCTCTGCCGAGCAGATCGCTGGTCGATTCGCGACCGAACTGTCGCGGACCGGCTTGTGCCAGGCCGTGGTTCCGGTCGCGGGTTTGGTGGCCTTGGGTGCACGCACGATGCGCGAGGCGGAGTTCCGCACGCTGATGGAGCTGGCTGCGGTCGCGCCGGCCGACCTCGAGTCCGCGCTGCTCAGCATAGACCGCTTCCAACGACCAGACCTACTCCCCCACATCGACGCTGCGTCGCGCCGAGCGCTCGCCGAGCGATTCGGGGTGTTCGGGATACGGCTGGGGGTGACGCTGATCCGCTTCGGCGTCACCACCTCGACGCAACTCGCCTCGGAGATGATCACCCGGAGTGGCCTCGCCGAGCTCAGTGACGTCATCGACATCCAGTTCGGTCAACGAGCGGACCAGCTCAAGGCACATTCGGTGCTGGTGACCCTCGACCATGTGCTGTCGCACAACGGAAGTCCCGCAGCCACCGACGTGCGCGCATCGGTCAGGCAGGCTCTCGCCGACGTCCACGGTTTCCGCGAACTCCGGCTGCTCAACACGATTCGCGCCGGCGGGCTGCCGCTGACCGAAGATCAGACCGACGAGCTGAGCCACCTGATCGGCGGCCACGGCGTCGACCCCGCCTCCCGACTCCGCCTCCATCCCGACGCCTCCCCGCCGGAGATCCGCGCCGCGGCCGTGGACGCCGCGCAGTCGTGGCGCACCCAGGGCCGCCACCCACTGCTGCCCGCCGAGGCGTCTGACGCATGCGCCACCGCTGTACGAAGCGCCGAAGGTGTTGTTGCGCAGATCGACGCGTACGCCGATCACCTCTGAGGAACGAACGAAGCCCTTGGTCGCGAGGGGCGACCGAGCTTGCGAGGTCGCGTCCCCTGATCCTGAGCAGCGACCGAGCTTGCGAGGGAAGCGTCACGAAGGGGCCCACCCACGCAACCGTATTCACTTACCAAAAGTTGTCACACCCCACCGCTATCCTGAACCCAACACCTCACCGAACAGGTCCGTCCACACCCCACCCGCAGCACCCCGAAGTTGTCAGACCTGACCGATATTCTGATAGCAGTCCGACTACCCGCCAACGTTTCCCACCGCAAGGAGGAAGTCCATAACTCACTTCACGATCCCTGAGGAGCGTCCGAGCTTGCGAGTCCGCGTCACGAAGGGTCCACCCACGCAACCACACTCACCCACGAAAAGCTGTCACACCCCACCGATAACCTGAATCCAACTTCACCGAACAAGTCCATCCACACCCCACCCGCAACACGCCAAAGTTGTCAGACCCACCCGATAGTCTGATAGCAGTTCGATTCCCCACCAAACCATCCCGATCCTGATACCGCTGCTCGTCGCCGGAAAGGAGTGTCTTGTGTTCACCTTCACCGACCGTGCCGCCGACGACGCCCTCCTAGCCGGCAGCAGCATCGACGAATTGGCGCAACACGGACGCGACCTGTTGCGGCTGAGTAACCAAGCCCAAGCCATCGCGATGCAGATCGCCCGCCAGATCGGGCAATCCACCTACAACGAGCGCCTCGCCGGATACAACGATTTCGTTCCGAACCGAGTCCGCAACGCCGCCGACAAAGCCGCGAAAGGCGAAATCTCACTGCAGTTGGGTATTTCCCGACGTCAAGCCGGCGAATGGGTCAGTCTCGACGAACTACTCGACGAACACCCCAAGATCCGTGACGCCTTCCGCGCCGGAGATTTGAGACCCCACCGGCTGGGTGTGGCCATCCGCGGCGCCGCCACCGGCCCCACCGGCGACCTGCGAGCACGACTCGGCGAACTCGCCGACAACGCCGAAACCACCGACGAACCCGACAGCAAGGATGTCGACGAGAAACTCACCCTCGACCTCGACGACCCCGAATCTGACCTCGATCCCGGCACCGACGGTGACGACTCCGACGGCGACGGCACTGATGATGGCGGCTCCGATGATGCTGCGTCCGAGACCGACCCTGCCGCCACCGACGATCCCGCCGCCGACGATGCCGACGAGGATGAGCCGTGGGATTTCGATGATGTGGTGCTCGATCTGGCCAGCCGACCCACCACCGACACCGCCCTGCGAGATGATCTCGACGCCATCATCATCAGCCTCGACCCCGATCGAGCCGCCGAGACCCGAGACGACATCACCGACCTGTTCGGGGATGTGACGATCGGTAACGAAGCGTTCGGGCACATGACCGTCGATGCCTGCATCCCCGCCGAACACGGCGTACACCTGCGCGACCGCATCAGCGCCCTCATCGGACGACGGGTGTGTCGCCGCGATGGGCGCAGCATCAAAGCCCAACGCGTGGCCGCGTTCGCCGAGATCATCAAAGCTCCCGGCGCAAAGCTGCGCTGCCACTGCGGCGACGACACCTGCCCCACCCGCCAGACCCGCACCAACAACCCAGCACCCGCGACAGCACCCACCCCGAGTGCCGGTGACAGCAATGTCAGCGACTCGGCTGTCGACGAACCCGCGATGGGTGGGCCTGATGCGGCTGAAGAACAGCCGATCACCCTCGCCGACATCGACAATCACAGCGACATCGATGGCGACGGCGACAGCAACGGTGAGAGTGGGCAATCCGACACCGGAATCGACGCCGATGACGAGGCTGAGCATGTCGCGCCCCCGCAACCGCGACGCGACTTCATCACCGCACCCCGTGCCGAGCACGACACCGACGTGGCCGATGCGGAAGCAACCGACGACTCCGACGCGGACATCGAAGACACCACGGCCGCAGAGGCCGAACTCACCACCGATACCGAAGAAGCCGAGACCACCGCAGACGCCGAGGTAACCGACGGCCGTGACGACGACCCCACCGACACCGACACCGACACCGACACCGACACCGACACCGACTCCGACTCCGACCTCATCGTCCCCGGCCTGACCCTGCTACGCGACCCGACCGGTCTCGACCCGACCCGCCTGATGGGCTACGGCGCCATCGATCCGGCCCATGCCGCTCGGATCGCACCACACGCCACCACCATCACCGCCCGCCCCAGCGAAACCCGCACCGCCAGCGGGTTGATCATCTTCGGCAACCGCACACCAGCCCCACCCATCGACCCCACCGGCCACGGCGGGTTCGCCACCCCACCACCCGGAGCACTGACCTACAAACCGTCAGCCGCCCTACGCGCCGAGATCATCCAACTCGACCGACGCTGCCGCTACCCGTACTGCGGCCGACCATCCGAGGAATGCGAACTCGACCACCTACACAAGTTCTGCCATGCCGAACCGCTGGCCGGCGGCTGGACCGTGGCCTTCAACCTCGCACCCCTATGCCGCCCCGACCACGACCGCAAACACGACGGGCCGTGGATACCGACCATGCACACCGACCGCACCATCACCTGGCGCAACGCCCGCACCGGCCAGATCATCGTCACCTACCCGCGCTGACGTAGGCGATCACCGTCGCCACAGCGCCGATCGCAGACCCAACGGCGGGCAGGGGCCACTGGAACAGCGCAGGTAGCCCCGCCTCGGCAACCGCAGATGACGACGGCCCGATGACGATCGCTGCACCCACCGTCACCGCCACTGCCGCAATCACCGCGACCACGAGCCACCCGCGCCCCGAACCCGCGCCCTGCCACAGGCGAGTGCATCCGTAGATCGCCGTCACCACCAAGACGCCTATCAGCACCGCTCCCACACCGAGCGCGATGTTCACCGCCCGCACCACCTCGTCGGCGGTCGCGCCCGGTTCGTCGCGCGCGAGGTCGAGCGACAACACCACGCGAATCTCGTTCAGGTGCAACGCCACCAACACCGCGGTCACCGCGATCACCACGATCGCCGCCGCCCACAGGCCAACCGCAACGACGACCCCGCGACCGCGCACCGGACGTTCGGTGCGCATCGGAGTGATCTGAACGCGAGGACGAGGCGGCTGATCGTGTCGGGCCGCACCCTCGTCGGGCGGCTCGTTCAGCACGTCAGCACGCCCTTCGATCGCAGCACGCGCACCACCGAACGATCCACCCGCTGCTCGCTCAGTCGCTGCGACGCCACCTGCTGCTCGAGTGCATCGAGCACCGCTGGCACGCGGTCAGTCGTGAGCCACAATGCGATATCGGCGCCGGCGCGGATCGCCATCGGAGCAGCCTGCTCGATCGGGTACCGCGCACTGATCGCCGCCATCCCGGACAGGTCGTCGGTGAACACCACACCGTTGTATGCCGGTCCGCCATAAGGCTTTCCGGTCCGCAACATGCCATACGCGCGCGGACTGATGCTGGACGGCGTCTCCGGCCCGGTCAGCCCCGGCACGATCAGATGCCCCATCATCACCGCAGCCGGCCCCGGATTTTGCAGCAACGTGCGATACGGCACCAGATCACTGGTCTCCAGCGTCGACAGCGGCGGCGTCACCACCACGCCTAGATGAGAATCACCCGAACCGTGCCCATGCCCGGGAAAGTGCTTGAACACCGGGGTGATCCCGGCCGACGCCAAACCTTCGGCATAGGCCTGCGCGTACTCGGCCACCACCGCCGGATCGTTGCTGAACGAGCGATCCCCGATCACCTCGCCATCGGCCTCATCGCTCACGTCGGCCACCGGCGCGAAATCGACGGTGACACCCAGTTCACTCAACTGCCGTCCGGTCGAGGCGGCCAACTCCCGCACCTGTTCCGGCGTTCGGGTCTGCGCGAGTTCCCGCGCTGACGGGCTGTCGATACCCAACTCCGACAACCGCGACACGCGACCGCCCTCCTGATCGACAGTGATCATCAACGGGATTCGCCCTCCCCGCGACATCCGCGCCGCGGCACCGCTGGTCAGGATCGACTTGTCGGTCCAGCTACCGACAAAGATCCCGCCGATCTGCTCGGAGTCCACGATCGCCTGTGCGTCCGCGGTACCGGTCACGCCGACGACGATGAGCTGGGCGAGCTTCTGCCGCAACGTCATCCGATCCAGTTCGGCCGCACCGCACGCCACCGGCGTCGGCGAGGCCACGGCCGACGAACTCGACACCACCGACGTAGCGCTGTATGCCGACGTCGCGCTGCTCGTGACGCCCGCGGGTTCGCTGCTCGCACACCCGGCGCTCATCACCGCCACGACCGCGACCGCGATCATCGACACCACGCCACGCACAACGGAACCTCGTGTAGATGAGCCCATGCGACGAGTCTGGCATGTAACCTGGGGCAATGGACGTGGGGTCCGACCCGAGCGCACCCACCACCGCCCAGTCCGCCCCGACCAACGGTGGTATGGACCGGGGTGCCCGCCAGACCCTGATGATCGCCTACGACGGGTCCGACAATGCCGACCGCGCCATCCGCTACGCCGGCCGATTCCTCCGCGCACAGACCGCGTACGTCGTCACCGCGTGGCAGCCCGGTGAACTGTCCCCAGCCCGCCTGTCGACGCTCTCAGGCGGCATGCAGCCGTTCATCGACACCCGCCTCGAGGAAGGAGTCGACCAGGCTCTCGAAGAGGAAGCCGAGACCATCAACCGCCGCGGCGTCCAACTGGCCCTCGAGGCCGGACTCGCCGCGAGAGGTTCACTGGTCGAGGTCGAATCCACCGTGTGGGGAGCGTTGGTCGCCGCCGCCGACGCGCTCGCCGTGGATCTGCTCGTCACCGGCACCCGCGGGTCGTCGGGCTTGAAGGCGCTGCTGCGGTCGAGCGTCGCCGAGCGGGTCCTCAAACACTGCCACCGGCCGGTGTTCATCGTTCCGGCGCAATGTGAGAAGCAACCGCCGGTCACTGCGTAGTGACTCCGCAGCCCTCGCGGGATCACAAGGCGGTCACAAAAACGTGACGTGGCTAACAAAGCACGCCCGGCCGGCGGTAACGCCCATAGCGGACACCGCATCCGTGAACGCCATGTCGTCGTCTATAAGAGGAACCATGTCTGTGCGCCAGTCGCTCCGCCATCGTGTCGCCGCCGCCGCTGCTGCCGTCGCCATCACCGGCGCCGGGGTCGTCGGCCTGACCACTGCCGCCGCGGGAGAAGCCGCCGCCGCCACCGAGTACCGGATGACCCAATGCCTGGGGCTGAGCCCCAACGTCGTCGACGTCCCGTTCATGCCGAGTCGCGCGATCGTGGCGCAGTACGCCGGGAAGACCTACATCGCCGTCGACTTCACCAGCTACTGGATCGGCGTCGGCTACCGCTCCGACGCCCGCCTCGACTGGCACAACACCCGCACCAACAAGCGCGGCGTGCTGCGGTCGACGACGCACATCAGCCCGCCGTATCAGGGTGTGCACAACTTCGTCGTCAACACCTCCGCGATCGGCACGGGCCGCGTGAACATCACCTTGAACGCGACCAACAGCAACGCACTCTGGGCGATCCCCGCCATCGCATGCAACGGATCGATCGTGATCCGCTGACCGGCCCACCGGAACCACGCGACCACGGTGACCGTCGTCATCACCGGTCGATGGTAGTTTCGTCGCCATGACCAACAACCGTCTCGTCGCCGGCGCCGTGGCCGGGGTCGCCGGCATCGTGGTGGGTCTCGGCGCGGTGTTCCTCGGCGGATTCCTGTCCACCGAGACCAGCCCGTCGACGGACGTGAACAGCATCAACCCCAACAACGGGTTCGTGCAGGGCTCGGTCGACTACGGCTCACGCGGCGATTCCGGGTCCGACAACTGACCTTCGGGCGGCCCTCCCTGACGCCTATCACGCCAGCGGTACATCGCTCCTCGACGCCCCAGGACGCCACGCTCTCCCGCCGCGGCATCGCGGTGGCGGCGTTGTGCTCGTTGATCATCTCGTTCCTGCAATCGCCAGGGCGGATCTCGGCCGACACCAAACTCGACCTCACCGCCAACCCAATCGGGTTCCTCGCCCGCGCCGCCCACCTGTGGTCTGCGAACGCGCCGCTCGGCCAGGTGCAGAATCAGGCCTACGGCTACTTCTTCCCGCACGGCGCGTTCTTCGCGCTCGGCGACGTCCTGCACCTCCCACCCTGGGTGATGCAACGGCTGTGGTGGGCCATGCTGCTCGTCATCGGGTTCGTCGGCATCGTCCGACTCGCCGAGGCGATGCGCATCGGTTCCCCCGGCTCCCGGGTCATCGCCGGCATCGTGTTCGTGCTGAGCCCACGCATCCTGACCACCATCGGCTCGATCTCATCGGAGACGCTGCCGATGGTGCTGGCCCCGTGGGTGCTGATTCCGATCATCCGGATACTCGCCCCCGCCCCCGACCGCCCGCTCTGGCGGGCCGGTCTCCAGTCGGCGGCCGCCGTCGCTCTGATGGGCGCGGTCAACGCTGTGGCCACCCTCGCCGCACTCGGTGTCGCGGCGCTGTGGTGGCTGCTGCATGCGCCGGCACTGTCCACGGTCCCCGCGCGCCGCTGGTGGCGCTTCGGCGCGTGGTGGGCCCTCGGCCTGACCATGGCCTGCGCCTGGTGGGTGATCCCGCTGCTCATCCTGTCGCGAGTCAGCCCGCCGTTCCTCGACTTCATCGAATCATCGCGGGTCACCACCGAATGGACGTCGCTGACCGAGGTGTTGCGCGGCACCAGCTCATGGACCCCGTTCGTGTCGCCGGAACGTGTCGCCGGCGCCGTGCTGGTGACCCAGCCCGCCGCGGTCCTGGCAACCGGGGTCCTCGCCGCCGCCGGACTCGCCGGGCTGTGCATGCGGCGGATGCCCTTCCGCGGACGATTGGTGGCGGTGCTGGCCGTCGGTCTGCTGCTGATGTGTGTCGGTTACGCCGGCGAACTCGGCTCCCCCATCGCCGAACCCGTGCGGGTGTTCCTCGACGGCAGCGGCGCCTTCCTCCGCAACATCCACAAGTTCGAACCGTTCATCCGCATCCCGCTGGTCCTCGGCATCGCGCATCTGCTGGCCCGCGTGCCGCTGCCCGGCACCACGTCGGTTCGCGACACCGCGGCTTCCTTCGCCCACCCCCAGCGGTCCCGGCCGGTGGCCGCGGCGATCGTCGTGGTGGTCGCCGCCATCGGCGCCGGTTCGCTGATGTGGACTGGCCAACTCGCGCCCGCGGGCACCTACAAGGAGATCCCCGACTACTGGCGTGCCACCGCGAACTGGTTATCGGCCCACAGCACCGACCCCGACACCACCGCCCCCACCCGCACACTCGTGGTGCCGGGGGCACCATTCGCCGACCAACTGTGGGGACTGACCCGCGACGAACCGCTGCAGCCGCTCGCCGACACCCCGTGGGCGGTGCGTGATGCCATCCCGTTGACCCCGCCGGGCGCCATCCGCGCCCTCGACTCGGTACAACGCGCGATCGCCGACGGCCGCGGCTCCCCCGGCCTCGCCGCCACCCTCGCCCAGCAGGGCATCGGCTTCGTGGTGCTGCGCGCCGACCTCGACCCCGACACGTCGCGCTCGGCCCGCCCGCTGGTCGCCCAGCAGGCCCTCGACACGTCACCGGGACTCGACCGGGTGGCCACCTTCGGCCCCGACGTGGGGCCGGCAGCCGTACCGGGTGTGGTGCGGGACAATGGTTTACGCCCACCGATGCCGGCCATCCAGATCTATGCCGTCAACGCCGACACCGGATTCCCCGGCACCGGACCGGTCCTCGTCAACGCCGACGCCACCCCACGGGTGGCAGGTGGACCGGAGGCGCTCGCTGCGGTCCAGGAACAACGGGCACGCACCGGGAACCCACCGATGGGACCGGCCCTGCTCGCCGCCGACGCCCGCCACGCCGGACTCGGCGACGGCCCCGGCGTCCTCATCACCGACACGCCCACCGACCGCGAAACCGACTTCGGTCGCGTCGACGACCACAGTTCCGCCATCCGCGCCCCCGACGACCCGCGGCGCACCCAGAACGCCGTCGCCGACTACCCCGTCGACGGACAACCCCTGGTGCATGGCGAATGGCTGCTGAACAACCAACCCGGCCAAGTTCGCGTCACCACATCCGGGTCTGCCTCCGACGCAACCCAACTGGGCCAGACATCGCCGGCCAACTCGTCGGCGGCGGCCTTCGACGGCGACCCCGACACCGCCTGGGTCTCCGACGGCCTCGACTCCGCGGTCGGCAAGTGGTTGCGACTCGACTTCACCGAGCCACGTTCGGATCTCGCGGTCACCCTCACCACCGCGCCGGCGCTGGGCTCCGACGTGTCGGCCATCCTGGTCAGCACCGAGTCGGGCAGCGCTGTCACCCAGAACGTGGAACCGGGCACCCCGGTCACGGTGACCGCTCCCAGTGGCCCGACCCGCTGGGTACAGATCCGGGCGATCAGTACCGCCGACGGCAGCGCAGGCAACCAGTTCGCTCTCGGCGAGGTGTCAGTCGCCGACCTGGCCTCCCGCACCCCGCTCACCATTCGGCACCGCGTCACACTGCCCGACCTGCCCTCCGACACCACCGTCTCGGGTTGGCTGCTCACCCAGGAACTCGGCGGCCGCTCGACCTGCGTCGCCGACGACACGGCCGTGCGCTGCGCACCCGGCCTCGGCCTGGCGCCGGAGACACCTGGGATCGTCACGCGTGCCCTGTCGGTGCCCGCCCCGGTCACCGTGGACCCGACGGTCGTGCTGCGGCCGAAATCCAGCGATGCGTTGCGCGCGTTGATCCACACCCCCGGCCAGGTCACCGCAGACGGCCCCACCGCCGTCGACGATCCGCGCGGCAACGCGAGTGCCGCGGTGGACGGTAACCCCGAAACCACCTGGACCGCACCCGAACCCGCCACGCGTTCCGACGACGAGGAGGCCGACGACCCCGAGCTCGTGATCCGGCTACCGCAGGCCCAGCGTGTCGAGCGCCTCAGACTGATTCTGCCCGAACGATATCCGGCTGCGCCGCACCGCGTCACCGTCGACCTCGGCACAGGCACCCAGGCACGCACCGTCGGCCGCGACGGCATCGTCGACCTGGCGCCGGCGGTGACCGACCGGATTCGGTTGACCGTCACCGAGACCACCGACCTCATCGACGTCAACAGCCTCGGATTCGCCCGCGCCGCCCCGGTCGGGATCAGCGAAGTGCAGATCCTGCCCGGCCCGCAGCCGACCCCCGACGACGACCGGGTGATCGACATCGGCTGTGACGCCGGCATCGGGTTGACCGTGTCCGGTCAGGTGATCGGCCTGTCGGTGCGCATCACCGCCGGCGATCTGCGTGCGGGCCGTCCCGTCGTCGCCACACCCTGTACCTCCCAACCGGTCTCGCTGCCCGCGGGCGAACAGGAACTGTCGGTCAACCCCGGCCCGGCATTCAGCGTCGACCAGGTCTCCTTGCCGGTGACCGACCGGTCCGACGTCGGCACATCGCGCGCGCCCGTACCCGCCGACGTCACCGACTGGTCGGACACCCACCGCGGTGTCGCGGTCGACGCCGTCGACCGCGACCGCATCCTGGTGGTGCCGGAGAGCATTAACCCCGGGTGGCAGGCCTCACTCGACGGCCGCGAGCTGGCCCCGGTGGTGGTGAACGGCTGGCAGCAGGGTTGGGTGGTGCCCGCGGGTGCGGCCGGTTCCATCGACCTCACATACCGGTTCGACTCGCTCTACCGCTGGTCGCTCGGCCTCGGGCTGGCCCTGACCGCGCTGCTGTTGCTGCTCGCCTGGTGGCCACGGCGCACCTCGGACCACCCCCACCCGCAACCGTTCACCGGCCCCAGCCTCTCGGAGTCCTGGCTCACCGGCGCGGCCGCGGTGTCCTGGCTGGGCGCGGCGTGGTTGCTCGCCGGCTGGGCGGGTCTGATGGTCGCGGTGCTGACCGGCGTGATCACCCTGAGCCTGCGCCCACCGGTCACGGTGACCCTCGTGTTCGCCGCGATGGTCGCCGCCACCCTCGGCCTCGCGAGCGGGCCCTGGCACGCCTCGACCGGCTACACCGGCTTCGACTGGTGGGTTCAGTTGCCCGCGTTGATCGCCGTCTCGTCGACGGTCTTCTCGGCTGTGTTCGGCGACGAATCCGGCTGGGCCCGGCGACGATTCGCCCGTACGCTCTCCCAGGTGCGCAGCCGCCGACGAGCCGGTTCCTCGATGAAGGCGTAACTGGCCGCCGACACCCCGATCGTCAGGGCCAGGGTGATGGCCCACACGAGCACGAAATCGCCGTTGAACGGCACAATCCCGAACAGCGGAAACACTGCGGCCAGCACCGCGAGATGCCAGATGAAGATGCCGTAGGACCAGCGGCCCAACGCCAGCATCACCCGCGAGCACAACAACCGGAACGGCCCCGCCGACAACACCAGTGGCGCGAGCACCGCGAACCCGCAGATCGCACCGAGGACCATCTTCACGGCGAACTGCCAGGGCGCGAGATCACCCAGGCCGGTGGGGCCGGCGATCGGCGTGCAGGCCAGCACGTAGGCGACGAGCAGCAGCGCGGCCATCACCCACCGCCGGGCACCGATTCCGACGACCACCCGCAACCAGCGAGGCACCGGCCGACGGGCGTCGAACTCGATGGCGCCGACCATCTCCGCGAGCACCAGACCGGCCAAGAACCACGGCAGATGCCCGAACACCCAGTTCTTCGGTTCCACCCCGGCGGCCACCGGTAATACCATCGCGAGCCAAGCCCACCCGAGGCTGAGCGCCCCGAGACCGAACAACACCGGTATCCGCCACCCGATCCGCCCGCTCCCGGCACCGTCGGCGACGCGCAGCCGCACCATCGCGAGCCCGATCACCGGCAGCAAGGCGTAAAAGGCGACCTCCACCGACAGACTCCACATCTGGGTGAGCCCCGCCGTCAACGACAGCGGCACGAACACCTGCGTCAGGGTGAGGTTGGCCAACCACACCGTGAGGTCGGCGCCCTTGGCGTCGGGCAGCAGGGTGAGCACCACGAACACCACCACCACATACGCCGGCCAGATCCGCACCAGCCGATGGAGCAGATAGCGGCGCACCCGCGGGCGCGGCACGGCGCGATGTGCGGCGGCCACCCACGGCCGCCACAGCAGAAAACCGGACAGTCCGAAGAACAACGCCACCGCCAGATCGAGGCGACCCAGCAGCGGACCCAGTACCGGGAGCTCCACCGCCCGCGTCTGGAAGGCGACATGGGTGGTCAGCACGCCGATCGCCGCAATCGCCCGCATTCCCTCGAGCTGGCCGAAGAACCGACGCACCTCGCGGGCAGCCGTCGGCGCGTCGGACGCGGAAACGACACTGGTCGGGGGATCGATACTGCTCATGCTGGTCACTCAGGGTAGCCGGACGTCACACAGCGGGTCACGCCTACGGCGCCGGCACAGCCGGTCAGTACGCTCGCCCCTATGTCGTCGCCCGGCCCCCACGGTGTGCAGCCCAGCCGTCTGCAGACCACCGATCTCATCGGACCGGTCCTGCTGTTCGTGGGTGGCTTCCTGCTCGCGGCCGCGATCGCACTGCCCACGGTGTTCGTCGACGGTCTGCGCACCATTCCGCTGTCCACCGACGTCACCACCACGGCCCTGAGCACCGGCACCGGTGACGCGGAGTCGGCGCAGGTGTTCGACCGGTGTTCGCTGGCCACCGCGTCGGCGCGGGTCGTCGGCGCCGACCTCGTCCGGCAGCAGCGGTTCGTCGCGGTCCAGCCGTCCGACGCCGACCGCGTCACCCTGCAGGCGGGCACATCCATCCAGGCCGACTCGCTGAGGGTCGACGACCGCGAGGTGGATCCGCAGGCCCCGCGCCCCGGCAGCGACACCGAGCCGCCGGCCGGGCAGGCCCCGTGCACCGATCCGACCGTGGGCGCCGTCCGCGACCGCATCACCCTCGACCGCACGTCGGCGCTGCCCGACCTGGGTCCCACGAGCGGACAGCCCGGCAGTTCCGAGATCCAGTACGACAGCAATGCCGCCCCGATTCGCGTCCCCGACCGCACCGGCTACACCTATCTGCTGCCGTTCGGGGTCTCCGACACCGAACACACCTGGTTCGACGTCATCACCCGGCGCACGGTGCCGCTGCGCCCGGCGGGCACGACGACCGTGCACGGCCGCGACGCCACCCGCCTCGTCGCCGACGTCCCCGACACCGACCTACATCAGATCAGCGGCGATGCGCAGAGCGCCCCGCCGACGATCATCACCCGGCCCGCCTCGTGGTTCGGGGTGCCCGGTGTCGACCCGGCCCGCGAACTGACGGCCACCCTGCACCACAGCGCCCGCACCGAACTGGCCGTCGACACCGCCACCGGCACCATCCTCGACGAGCAGATCACCATCGAACAGAGCTACCGCTTCATCGACACCTCGCTCCCGGATCAGCGGCTGACCGCGTTGTCGGCGAGCTTCGGCTACGACGACCCGACCCAGGCACGGATGAGTGACCGCGCGACCTCGTTGAACACCCCGATCACCATCTGGGGTCGCGTCGTGCCGATCCTGGCCGCCCTCGCCGGGCTGGCGGCCATCGCGGCCGGCCTGATGCTCATCACTCGCGGCTGGCCGCCCCGACGACCTCGTCGACCCGCTGCGCACGCAGACCCCACACCGTCGTCGTGACCGCGGCGATCGTCGCCGCGGTCGCCGCCGTGGCCGCGAGCGCCACGATCGTGTCCACCGCGCCCACGATCACCGCGATCTCGGCGGCGACCACCACCCACGTGACCGCGGACACCCCGGTCGCCGAGCGGGCGATCGCCGACAGCAACGCCACCTGCAGGACGGCCAGCATCGCGCCGGTGTAGGCGAACAGCCACAGGATGGGCACCAGCGGCTGGTAGTCGGGGCGCACCAGCACCGGTACCAACGGTCCGGCCAACCCGGCACCCACGGTGAGGATCACCCCGATCAGCGCCACCACCCCGACCGCATGCACCAGGGAGCGCCGCGACGTCGCCGGGTCCGCCAGGCGGGGATAGAACACCACCCCCACCGCCTGCGGCAGCCAGAACGCCACCTTGGTCGCGATCGCCCCCAACGCGTAGATCCCCGCGTCGTCGGGCGAGAGCACCGTGCGCGACAGCAGCAGGTCGACCGACGCCGCCACCACCAGCACCAACTGCACGCCGGAAGCCTGCACCACGCCGAGCAGTCCGATACCGCCCGAGCCGAGTGCAGTCCTGCCCGGTGTCGGCGAGCCGATCGGAGCCACCCGGGTCGCGTACAGCACCACCACCGCGGCGACCGCGATGCCCGACGCGCTGGCCGCCAGCGCTCCGGCGGGACCGGCACCGACGGCCAGTGCAGCGATCAGCGGCGCCGTGCGCAACACGCCGACCGCCGCGAGTACCCAGCCGAGCAGGCGGAACTGCTTGTGCCCCTGCAGTATTCCCTGACCGGCGCCGATAACGGTGAGCATCGGCGCCGCGACGAGGGCCGCCGAGGTGGTGTCGATGCTCATCGAGGTGACCCACGCAGTCGGGACGATGGCGACCACCACCAGTACGCAGACGGCAATCGTCGTCTGTACCGTCACGCGACGAATCCGGCGCGGATCGGCGTGGTGGACCACGGCGCGCGCGACCACCGCCTGCAAGGCCAGCGCCGCGACGGTCAGCACGAGCATCGCGGTGAGGCCGACGGCGAGTTCGCCGTATTCGGCGGTGTCGAGCCACCACCGGCTCGCGGTGAGGTGGATGAGATAGGCACAGACGTTGGCGACCATCGATCCACCCGCCACCCAGCCCAGCGCCCCGGCCACACCCGAGCGCTCGGCCCTGGCCGTCGTGACGTCAGCCGACCCGAGAGCACGCCGATCGTGTCCAGCGATGCGGTCGTCGTGCCCGGCCATGGCCTCAAGTGTGCACGTCGCGTCCGGCAAGCCGGGGACGGCACGGTGTTTTGCACGCCGCACGCGCGATAGGCAACGATGGTGAGGTCCCATCCGCCGCCGCAGGAGCGCACCGCCTCGATGTACGACCAGAACTTTTCCGACGACGCCGCCAGTACAGATCCCGTCGGTTTCCGTATCGATCCGGTACTCGCGCGCAGTTGGCTGCTGGTCAACGGAGCCCACGCCGGACGATTCGAGGCGGCGCACCGGTCACGCGCCGACGTCGTGGTGCTCGACATCGAGGATGCCGTGGCGCCCAAAGACAAGGTGAGCGCCCGCGACCACGTGGTGCAGTGGCTCGACGCCGGACACTCCGACTGGGTACGGGTCAACGGGTTCGGCACCCCGTGGTGGGCCGACGATCTCGCGGCACTGGCGAGCACATCGGTGGGCGGGGTGATGCTCGCGATGGTCGAGTCGGTCGACCACGTCAGCGAAACGGCCAAGCGGCTGCCGGATGTGCCGATCGTGGCGCTGGTGGAAACCGCACGGGGGCTCGAACGGATCAGCGAGATCGCCTCGGCCAAGGGCACGTTCCGGCTGGCGTTCGGCATCGGCGACTTCCGGCGTGACACCGGCTTCGGCGACGACCCGGCCACCTTGGCTTACGCCCGGTCGCGATTCACCATCGCCGCCAAGGCGGCTCACCTGCCCAGCGCCATCGACGGCCCCACCGTCGGGTCGAGTGCGCTGAAACTGTCCGAGGCCACCGCGGTGAGCGCGGAATTCGGGATGACCGGCAAGATCTGCCTGACACCCGACCAGTGCCACCCGGTCAACGAGGGCCTGTCGCCGTCGCAGGACGAGATCAGCTGGGCGCAGGAGTTCTTCGCCGAGTTCGAACGCGACGGCGGCGAGATCCGCAACGGCTCCGACCTGCCGCGGATCGCCCGCGCCACCAAGATCCTGGATCTGGCCCGCGCGTACGGCATCGAGAACTCCGACTACGACGACGACTCGGTGCACTCGCCCGCCCCGTCGGACACCTATCACTACTGAGCCGGCCATGACCCGGCGCCGCCACCCGGTCGTCCTCCTGTGCGCCGTCAGCGGCGCACTGGCCGCGCTGATCATGGCGCCGCTGCTGCGGTCCGGACACCTGCTCTACCGGGATGCGGTGTCCACCCCACGCTCCTTCGTCACCGACACCACCCTGGGCGTCGGGGATCTGCCGCCGCGCGCGGTCCCGCAGGACTGGGTCGTCGCGATGGCGTCGTCGGTGGTCGACGGCGGTGCGGTGGTCGTCGCGATCACCTTCGCCGCCCTCGTGTGCGCCGGCGTCGGCTACGGCCGTCTGGCGCTGCGTCTGGTGGGCGCCGCCGGGCGCACCGGCGCGGCTGCCGCGGCGATGGTCGCGATCTGGAATCCCTATGTGGCCGAACGCCTCCTGCAGGGACACTGGAGTCTGCTGGTCTCGTATGCAGCACTCGGGTGGGTCGCCACCGCGGCGTGCGACATTCTGCGTGACACCGTCGACGGCCAGTCGGAGGCAACCCCGCGCTGGGTGCCGTGGACTCACCTGGTGGCCGCGCTCTGCGCCGCCGCCTTCACCCCGACTGGGTCGATGTTGTCCGGCGTTCTCCTCCTCGCGCTGACCGGGATCGGTGCGCGCAGAATCCGATACGAGGGATCCGGGGCCGCCCGGGGGCGGACGCTCGGCCTCTGGTGGATCGGGTGGGTCGTCGCCGCCCTGCCGTGGTTGACCGCAACACTTGTCGGCCATGCGTCCATCGCCGCCGGCGACAACGGTTTCACCGTCTTCGGCGTGCGTGCCGAACCGGGACTCGGCACCATCGGCACGGTGCTCGGGCTGGGCGGCATCTGGAATGCCGAGGCTGTTCCCACCAGCCGCACCATCTGGTGGGCGGCCGTGGCGACGGCGGCGCTGCTGCTCGTCATCGCCACCGGCACCGTCTGGTTGTGGCGTCACCGGGGACCCGACACCGGCGTGATCGCGACCCTGGGTGTGGTGGCCGCGGCCACCGCCATCGCCGTGAGTGTGGCAGCCATCGGGCCGGTCGCCGAGACGCTGTCGGCCGCCACCGTGGACGTGCCGGGACTCGGATTGTTCCGCGACACCCAGAAGTACCTCGCGCTGCTCGTACCGTTCGTCGCCGTCGCGACCGCCGCCGCGGTGGCCGCCGCACGCCGCTGGGTGCCCGCCGGTTTCGCGCTCGCCGCCACAACACTTCTGATCGTCGCACCGCTACCAGACCTCGCGTGGGGTGTCGGCGGGACGATCTCCCCGGTCACCTACCCGTCGGACTGGGCGGCCGTCTCGGCACAGATCACCGCCGATCACGGCGCGGTGGCGGTGTGGCCGACCGGGTCGGTGCGGCAGTACTCGTTCACCGATGGACCGTCACTGGACCCGCTGCCCCGAATGGTGCGCGCGCCGGTCGCCGAATCCGGCCGATTGGTGGTGGATTCGGCGGTCGTCGATCCGCCGTCCGGGCGCGGTGCCGACGTCGACGCGGCATTGTCGGCCGGTGGCTCAGTCGGGCGCCTGACGGAGCTGGGTGTCGGCTGGGTGGTGGTGGAGAACAACGATCCGCCATCGGCCCTCGCCGCCGAGGCGGCGGTCGTGTTCCGCGGCGCCGACCTGACGCTCTATCGCATCCCCGGGCCGATCGCCGATCTCGGGGCGTCCACCGCCGCGCGGACGACAGCCATTGTCGCCCATCTCGTCTGGGCGGTTACCGCGGTGATCGCACTGGTCGCGGCGCTGATTGCAGCAGCCCGTCGAACACGTCGATGAATCCGTCGGCGGTCGCCGACCACGAGTAGCCGGCCGCCTTGCGTTGCGCGTTGCCACCGAGGCGCGCGGCCTCCTCCGGGTTGTCGATCAGTTTCCTTGTCGCGCTGACCAGTTCGTCGACGCCGTCGACGAGCAGGCCGGTCTCGCCGTGCTCGACCGACTCGACCAGTCCGACCGAACTGCGGTAGCCGATGGTGGGCACCCGATGTTGGGCCGCCTCCACCACCGCCAGACCCCAGCCCTCCTTGCGCGATGGCATCAGATGGACGTCGGCGCGGGCAAGCAGCTGATGTTTGCGGGGCTCGTCGACATGGCCGTGGAAAGTGACGAATCGTTGCACACCGAGCCGGGCGGCGGTGTCGCGCAGTTCATCCGACCACCAGCCACCGCCTATCACGTCGAGGTGCACGTCGGCTCGGGTGTGGCGCAATTCGGCGACCACGGCCAGGGCGTCCTCCACCTGCTTGTGTGGGACCAGTCGGGAGAGCACACACAACCGCGGGCCGCCGGTCGGGTCGTCGGACTCGGCGAGGTTCGCCGGCTGGGGCACGATCGCGTCGATCCCGTTGCGGATCACGGTGATCCGTTCACGGTCCACGCCGAGGGCGACGAGTTCGTCTGCCGACGGACCCGACACCGTCACATACCTACTGCGTCGGTGCACCCGCGGCGACACCCGCGATTCCAGCCACCAGCCGAACCTCCCGAGCAACCGTCCGGCGACCGGCCACTGCTCGCGATGGCAGTGATGAACCAGCACCACCGTGGGCACCGGCGACACCGTACCGGCGAAGAACGGGATGCCGTTCTGGGTGTCGATGACGATGTCGGGCGCACCGGGCAGCCTGCCGCGGCCCCACCGCGCGGCCACGATCGTCAGCAGAGCGCGCGGGTACACCGAGAGTCGACCACCGGCCCGCAGGATGCGCACCCCGGCCCGGTGCTCGATCGCCGGCGCGCCATCGTAGGCGGCGGTCAGCAGCGTCACTCGCATACCGCGCTCGACCAGTTCCGCGCCGACGCGTTCGAGATAGCGTTCACTGCCTCCACCCTGCGGGTGCGTGGTGTCGCGCCAGCAGAGCAGCAGCACATGAATCGGTTCGGACATTGCGACCAGAGTAGGCGATCGCAACAGCAGAACCCCCGAGCCGTACGTGGTATCCCCTCCATACCGCGTCCGACCCGGGGGTCCCGGTCCGACGACAGACAGCGTGTCTGTTGCGGCTACACTGTAGCCGCTAACCCGTCGGACGTCTACAACGATAGTTGAGACGATCCGTACCGGCGAGGTGAGCGTGACGGGCGAGCCGAGTTGCCTCGGACACCACGTCGCCCGACCGTCCATCAGCCGAGACGAGGAACCTCGATGCCGGAGCATCCCCGCGGCCGACCGCCGCTGCCCGCCGAGGAGATCTTCGCAGAGGCGCTGTCACTACTGGCCGACGGCGGGCAGGGGTCGCTCGGCATGCGCGCACTGGCCCGGCGGCTGGGCTCCTCGACCTCCACGCTCTACCGTCAGTTCCCGGGCGGCAAGGATGAACTGTGCACCCGCCTGGCCGAACACATCATGTCGGAGATCGTCGCCGCGCTGGCGCGCTCGGACCTCGGCGACCGGTGGGATCAGGTCGTCGAACGCTCCGCCGTGGTCACCTTCGACGTCCTGCACCGCCATCCTCACTCGGCGAGTCTCTTCGCCGGTCAGGTGCACTTCGGGCCGATGGGGTTGACCCGCTACGAACGGTCGCTGACGCTGCTTATGGCAGCGGGCCTGTCGGCCTCGGATGCGGGCGCCGCCGATCACGCGCTGGCGCGGTTGATCGTCGGATACGCGTTGCAGTCCGCACAGGACACCGAGGACGACCGCGCCGCGGTGTTCGAGTACTACCGCGGCCTCGACGCCGGGCAGTACCCGTCGTTGAGCACGGTCGTACCCGCTCTGCCGAAGGATGTGCGCTCGGAGTTCCGGTTCGCGTTGCACACCTTCATGATCGGGCTGCGCGCCCGCTCCGGCGGTTCGCCGGGCACCGGCCAAGCGCGGGTGGACACGTGAGGCGGCGGCTGCCGGGGCGGGGTATCCGGCCGGAGTTCGCCCAGTACGCCACCCTGTCGCGTGCCGCACGCCTGCTCGATGACTTCCGGTTCGAGCAGACCGATCCGGCACGTTTCTACGGCGCCATCGCCGCCGACACGGCCCAGATGGTCGGCGATTGGCACGACCGCCCCCTGCGGGATGCGGTGATCCTCGACGTCGGCGGTGGTCCCGGCTACTTCGCCGACGCCTTCGACCGCCGCGGCGCGCATTACATCTCCGTCGAACCCGATCCGAGCGAGATGCACGCCGGCGGCCTCGAGCACCGCACCTCCGTTCGCGGCTCCGGACAGCAGCTGCCGTTCGCCGACCGCTCGATGGATGTGACGTTCTCCTCCAACGTGGTCGAGCACACCCGCGAACCGTGGCGGATGGCCGACGAGATGCTGCGGGTGACCCGACCGGGCGGCACCGTGATCATCAGCTACACGCTGTGGTGGGGGCCGTTCGGCGGACACGAGATGGGCCTGACGCACTACGTCGGCGGGCATCGCGCCGCGCGGTGGTACACCCGTCGGCACGGTCATCCGCCCAAGAACCTTTACGGCACCTCACTGTTCCCGGTGACCGCAGCGCAGGGGCTGCGATGGGCCGGCACCGTGGCCGGTGCCGACGTCGTCGGCGCGTTCCCACGCTATCTGCCGTCGTGGCTGTGGTGGGTGATGCGCGTGCCCTGCCTGCGCGAGATCCTCGGCACCAACCTGGTGCTGGTGCTACGGAAACGCTGAGCGCCGCGGGGCGGCGTCAATTCACGGTCGCCGCGCAGCGCAGCGGCCCGCCTCGACTGGTCGACGACGCCAGCAGATCCTCACCACGCAGGATGTTGCAGGTCACCGGGCCGCGGATCACGATGGCGGTGATCTCCGCCGACGTCCCGCCGACCGTCGCCGCCTGCGACCACGGGGTACCGGCCGCGGCGACCACCGTCGAACTGCCCTGCTCGAGGTAGCGGATGCCCACCACGTCACCATTGCCGGTGAGCTGATAGACCACCTCGCCCGGGGCCACGGTGGGTGTCGTCGTGGTCGTTGTGTCCTCGGTCGTGGTGGTGGTCGACGTGGTGGTGTCCTCGCGCTCGGTGGTCGACGTCGTCGCCGACGACGAGTCGGCGCCCGCCGTTGCGTCCGTGCCGTCGTCGGTGCCGCCGCGCGCGATCAGCACACCGACCAGCGCCAGCACCACCAGGGCGCCGAGCGCGGCCAGCGCCAGACCGACGGTGCGTCCGGTGTTCTTCGGTGGCGGGGGCCCCGGTGGTACCGGACCGCCGTAGCCGGGCCCCCCATAACCCGCGCCGTAGTTGGCCGCGGTGTACGCCTGCGGCGCGTCGTAGGGCCCCGGCTGCGCCGCCGTGGTCGGCGGCTCGCCGGGGCCCGCGCCCTGTGCACGCTGACCCGGGATCTCATCGGTCGGCCCGTAGGCGGCCGTCTCGTCGGAAGGCTCGAAACGTCGCGTCTCCGGGCTCTCGCGATTCGGGTCCCAGGGTTCGTCGGGTGGTCGGGTCATGGACCGATTGTGTCACTGCCCGCCGACGACGCGGGTGTGCGACCCGAGGCCCTCACGCCTCGACGATCGCCTCCAGCGGCCGCGTGCGCGCCGCCCGGACCGCCGGCCACAACGCTGCAAGCACGCCCACCACCGCCGACGCGACCAGCGTGATGACGATCAGAGTCCACGGCACCACAGGCGTACCGAGGCCCCATTTCGCCAACGTGCGCACCAGCGCCACGCCGATGACGGTGCCGAGCAGCACCCCGAGGATGGCACCGAAAATGGCGATCAGCACCGACTCGAGGTAGATGCTGCGACGGACCTGCGCCCGTAGCATGCCGACGGCGCGCAACATTCCGATCTCCCGCTTGCGTTCCACTACCGACAACGCCAGCGTGTTGATGATCCCGAGCACCGCGATCAGCAGGGCCAGGCCGAGCATCGCGTACAGGGTGGCCAGCATCTGATCGATCTGACTCGACACCGAACTCTTGAACTGCGTCCGGTCCTGCACCTGGACGGTCAGGTAGGACGCTGTGGCATCCTCCAGATTCGTGCGCAACGTCTCCGCGGAGACACCCGGTTCCGGTGCCACGAATATCATCGCGCTCACCTGCGCCGACGCCGGCACCAACTGGTCGTAGACGTCGGGTCCGACCAACCAGGGCTGCAACGCCTCGTTGTCGGCGTACACCCCGGACACCGTGACCGGTACCTCCTGGCCGGTGGGTCCGGTGAAGGTGACCACATCGCCGCGCTGCCAACCCTTGTCGATGCTGGTGCGTTCGCTGACGAACATGCCGTCGGCAGGCAACTGGTCCGACGCCCCGTCGCGCATGTCGAGCACCGCGACATCGGCGGGCTGCCCGCCCACCGCGCCATAGCCGGCCACCTGCTGGCCGTCGGCAGTCGCCTGGATGATGCCGAAACTGACCGACGCCGCCACACCGTCGACCTGCTCCACCTGGTCGGCGACCGCCCCGGGAATCGGCATCTGATTGCTGCCGGCGACGATGAACTCCGCAGTCATCCCGCTGTCCACGGCCTCGTTGACCGTGCCCTTGAACGAGGTTCCCAGGGTGCCGATGACCGCCACCAACATCAGACCCAGAGTCAACGCGAACGCCGTCGCCGCGGTCCGTCGCGGATTGCGCACCGCATTGGTGCGGGCCAGACGGCCGATCCGGCCGAACGGGGCGCCGAGCACCGAACCGAGAGCACCCACCACCGGCCGCGACAACGCCGGACCGGCCAAGACCACCGCCGCGATCGCACCTGCCGCACCGGCACCGACCGCGATCGCCGGTCCGACGCCGACGCCCATCGCACCGGCGACGATGGCCACCAGCGAGATGACACCCACGACCGCACCGACGACGGTGCGTCGCACCAGCGGAGCAGACCCCTCCGCCATCCCGGCGCGCATCGCCTCCACCGGCGGCACCCGTGACGCCCGCACAGCCGGCACCCAGGCGCTGATCATCGTCACCACGATCCCGACGAACAACGCCGCCAGTACCGCCCACACGCCGATCTGCAGCGGCGCGTCGGGTAGCCCCGAGGCCGAGGTGGTGAGCGCCTTGAGCAACGCCGCCAAACCGATACCGACGGCCAGGCCCACCAGCCCGCCGATCACACCGACCACAAACGCCTCGAACAGCACCGACCTCGACACCTGACGTCGGCTCGCACCGACCGCCCGCAGCAGCGCCAGTTCGCGATTGCGCTGCGCGACGATCATCGAGAAGGTGTTGTAGATGATGAAGGTGCCCACGATCAGGCCGATCGCGGCGAACGCCAACAGGATTGCGGTGAAGATCGTCAGGAACTCGTTGACCTGGTCCTTCTGGTCTTGACGCACCTGATCGCCGGTGCGCACCTCGTAGGTGTCGGGCGGCAGAGCCGCCTGCACCCGCTTCTGCAACTCTTCCGGCGTGACACCGTCGACCGCGGACATGTCCACCTGCGCGACATGCTGCCCGTCGGAGAACAAGCTGCGCGCGGTCGCCTCGTCGAACTGCACGTTGACGTAGCCGCCGGTGGAGCCGGGCAGATCGAGCAGCCCGACCACCGTCACCTCACGCGGCTGCGCCGAACCCTGCCCCACCACGAGTTGTGTGGTGGACCCGACCTGCAGGCCGGCTTCGTCTGCGGCCGACGAATTCAAGGCCACCTCACCGGCATTCGTCGGACCACGACCACCGGGCAGGATCTTGCTGCTGTCCGGGGACAACGACTGATCAGGCGGAAGGTAGGCGGTACCGACACTGGGAGCGCCACCGGTCTGCAACGCCTTGCCGTCGGACCCGGCGATCGTCACCGAGCCGGTGTAGTTGGCGACGATCTTGTCGATACCCAGTTCCTGCTTCTGCGCGGTCAGGTCGTCGACGACCGTCAGCGGCACACCCGGCGACTGATTGCTGTCCGGGGTGATCTCCACCGCCACGCCTGGCGCCGCCGAGTCGAAGATGTCGTTGAACGCTTTGGAGATGGTCGACGTGAACACGATCGACCCGGCCACGAACGAGGTGCCGAGGACGATCGAGAACACGGTCAGGAAGAGTCTGAGTTTGTGAGCGCGCAGGTTGCGCAACGACACCCGGCGCATCACCGTCGAGGAGGCCATGTGGTCAGCGCACCTCGGAGGTGTTCTCGTCGGCTGCGTGCTTCGGCCCGCTCGCTTCGCTCCCGGCGCCGCTCACATTCGGCCCGCTCGCTTCGCTCCCGGCGCCGTCACCACTCGGCCCGCTCGCTTCGCTCCCGGCGCCGTCAAGATTCTTCATCACCTCGAACACGTCATCGGCCGAGGGGCGCGCGAGTTCGCGGACGATCTGCCCGTCGGCGAGGAACACCACCCGATCGGCATAGGAGGCCGCACGCGGATCGTGGGTGACGATCACCACCGTCTGCCCGAACTCGTCTGTCGCCGCACGCAGGATCGACAGCACCTCGCCCGATGACCGCGAGTCGAGATTGCCGGTCGGCTCGTCGCCGAAGATGATCTCCGGCTTACCGACCAGGGCGCGGGCACACGCCACCCGCTGCTGCTGCCCGCCGGACAACTCGCTGGGCAGATGATCGAGACGATCGGCGATCCCGAGACGCCCGATCACCGTGTCGAACCACTCGGTGTCGATATCGCGGCCGGCGATGTCGACCGGCAGGGTGATGTTCTCCCGAGCAGTCAACGTCGGAACGAGATTGAACGACTGGAACACGAATCCGATGCGGTCGCGCCGCAACTCGGTCATCGCCTTGTCGGAGAGGCCGGTGAGATCTGCCTCACCGATGTGCACGCGTCCACCGCTGGCGACGTCGAGCCCGGCGAGGCAATGCATCAGGGTGGACTTGCCGGAACCCGACGGCCCCATGATCGCGGTGAACTCGCCTTCGCCGAATTCGATGGTGACGCCGCGCAGGGCCTCGACGACGGTGTCACCCGTGCCGTAGACCTTGGTCAGATCCGCCGCGCCGGCGGCGACCGCGCGGGTGTCGATGAGTGAACCGTCCGTATGAGCCGATGTCATGGCATCAACGGTGCCAAAACTCCCGACCGTTGGCCATCAGGAATATCCCTGAGACGGACTCGGGGTACGTCCTCGGGTCATTCGGACAGCGGAGCGGCACCCAGTCAGCGCGTGGGCAGATGGACTTCGAGACCGTGCACGCGGGTCGGACCGGCGAACATGTCGTTGGTCACGATGTAGAGGATGCGCGACCGGTAGCCCTTCGACGGAGTCGCCGGAAGCCAGTTACCCCACGCCAATCCCGACATGTTCCCGGCAGCCAGACGCGTCAACGGTGCGGTCGAGAAGATCCGCTTCTTCGGCATCGACTTCTCGCGGCCGGACAGCTCCTTCTTCCCGGTGACCGGGGTGGCCCCACGCGTGGTGGTCCAGTAGATGCGCGCGGCGCGCCCGTTGCCGCGTTCGAGCACCAGGTAGTCGGTGTTGTTCACCGCGAGCACATCGGCGGCCACCTTGTCGCCGTCGGTGCGGTAGACGTACTCCGACGTGCCGCGGCCGGCCCAGGTGATCAGACGCGCCGACGTGCGCGCGTCCTGCTTCAGACCGCCCGCGGTGATCGCGCTGACCCGATCACCGGGCGACACGGCCACTCCGGTGAACCCGCGCTGACCGTTCAGGCCGGACTTGCCGGAGACCCGGTAGGCCGACGGAAGCGGCAGATCCCGCACGTGATTGCCGATCGGACCGGTGACACGGACGAACTGATTCGCCCCGCCGCTGGCCACCACATAGCCGTCCCCCAACCGGCGGATGCCCTCGAACTGTGCGCCGCCGGGAAGGATCGGCAGGTTGTAGGGAGCGAAAACCGTACCGCCACCGGTCACGCGGCCCCCGCCCGTGAAGCCGAGGTTCGACGTGAACGGGATGGTGGCGTTGTAGGTCCGGGCCGGGCCCTGCCGGCCGACGTCGGTGGAGATCAGCACGTACGTGCCGTTTCCGGTGCGGTCCAGGCCGGAGATCGCGCCGAAGGTGGGGACCGCACCGATGATCGTGGAATCCCTATACAGCGCAATCGGTTCGCTGCTCGACGGTGCCGCCACCGCCGCACCTGCGGTCATCGTCGAAAGCCCTACAGCACAAGCGGACACGAGCGCCGCCCCCCACAAGCGAAGTCTCATGGTAGGGCACCCTACCCCATGGTTCGGTCGCCGACCGGCCCACCAAGCCCCCGGCCCCCGCCAACCCGGCCCCGCACCCGGCAACCCGACTTCCCCAACTCACCCCACGGAGGCCGAGAGAACCGCAAAAAGCGCCGAGAGAACCCAGCCAATCACGCAGCCAGATTCTCTCGACGAAATTCTGGGTTCTCTCGGCGCTTTTTGGGGTTCTCTCGGCGCGAGGGGGTAGCCGACCGCTGTCGGCGCACCCTCAGACTCAACTCACGAGAGACGCTGCTTCAGGTGATCGAGCTCGTCGCGCAGTGAGCTGGGGAGCTTGTCGCCGACGAAATCGAACAACTCCTCGATCAGCGGGATCTCCTGGCGCCATTCGTCGGCGTTCACCGCGAGCGCGGCCGCGATGTCCTCGGCCGGCACACCATCGAGGCCGTCGACGTCGATTTCCTCGGGCTTCGCGACGATGCCGACAGGAGTCGAGATGCCCTCGTTCTTGCCCTCGATCCGACCGACGATCCACTCCAGCACGCGGCTGTTCTCACCGAAGCCCGGCCACAGGAAGCGGCCGTCGTCGCCGCGACGGAACCAATTGACGTAGAAGACCTTCGGCAACTTCTGCGCGTCGGCATTCTTGCCGAGGTCGAGCCAGTGGGCGAAGTAGTCGCCCACGTTGTAGCCGAGGAACGGCAGCATCGCCATCGGGTCGCGGCGCACGGTGCCGACCTTGCCCTCGGCGGCTGCGGTCTGCTCGGAGCCGACGGTGGCGCCCATGAACACGCCGTGCTGCCAGTCGCGGGCCTCGGTCACCAGCGGCACGGTGGTCTTGCGGCGGCCACCGAACAGGATCGCCGAGATCGGCACGCCCTGCGGATCGTCCCACTCCTTGGCCAGCGACGGGCACTGGTCAAGCGGGGTGCAGTAGCGCGAGTTGGGGTGGGCGGCCTTGTGATCGGACTCCGGCGTCCAGTCGTTGCCGAGCCAGTCGGTCAGGTGCGCCGGCTTCTCGCCGCCGATGCCCTCCCACCAGATGTCACCGTCATCGGTCAGTGCGACGTTGGTGTAGAGGGTGTTACCGGCCTCGATGGTCTTCATCGCGTTCGGGTTCGAGTCGTCGCTGGTGCCCGGCGCCACACCGAAGAAGCCGAACTCGGGGTTGATCGCGTAGAGGCGACCGTCGTCGCCGAAGCGCATCCACGCGATGTCGTCGCCGACGGTCTCGGCTTCCCAGCCTTCGATGGTCGGCTGGATCATCGCGAGGTTGGTCTTGCCGCAGGCGCTCGGGAACGCGGCGGCGACGTAGTAGACCTTCTTCTCGGGGCTGGTCAGCTTGAGGATCAGCATGTGCTCGGCCAGCCAGCCCTCGTCGTGGGCGAGGACCGACGCGATGCGCAGCGCGTAGCACTTCTTGCCCAGCAGCGCGTTGCCGCCATAGCCGGAGCCGAAGGACCAGATCTCGCGGTCCTCCGGGAAGTGCGAGATGTACTTCTCGGAGTTGCAGGGCCACGGGACGTCGGCCTGGCCGGGTTCGAGCGGCGCACCGACGGAGTGCAGCGCCTTGACGAAGAAGCCGTCCTCGCCGAGGAGTTCGAGGACCTGGGGACCGACGCGGGTCATGATCTTCATCGACAGCACGACGTACTCGGAGTCGGTGATCTCCACGCCGAGCTTGGGGTCGTCGGAGCCGAGCGGGCCCATGCAGAACGGGATGACGAACATCGTGCGGCCGCGCATGCACCCGCGGTACAGACCGTTCATCGTGGCGCGCATCTCGGCCGGGTCCACCCAGTTGTTGGTGGGACCGGCGTCTTCGGCGGTCTTCGAGCAGATGTAGGTGCGGGACTCCACGCGCGCGACATCGGCGGGGTCGGATTGCGCCAAGAACGAGTTCGGCTTCTTGTCCTCGTTCAGCTTGACCAGGGTGCCCGCCTCGACCAGCTGACCGGTCAGACGCTCCCATTCGGCGTCGCTACCGTCGGACCACACCACCCGTTCCGGCTGCGTCAGCTCCGCGACCTCGGCAACCCACGCCAGCAATCCGGCGTGTTTCGTCGGGGCGGTCTTCGGGTCCAGGCCTGGAATGGTGGCTGAGGTCATGATCGGTTCTCCTCCGAGGTGACGGCGCGATGCACAGCCGTCGCGATGTCGTCGTCACCACAGGATACGTTCACCGAGCGCCCGCTAGGTACCGGGGTGATCCAGATGCGGCAAATCCCACATCACGACATCGGCCAATGGCGTATGCCGACGTTGCGTCGGCCCCGAGTCGGCGCGCGATCGGCCATGCCGGGTAGCTCAGCGGCCTCGGTCTCGTCGGTCAGCCCAACCTACCGGTGTCGGTGGCCACCCAGGTGCCGCTGCCCGGGTCGAGCACCCGCGACGAGAACGTTCCTTCCGCATCGACCTCGGTGATCTTGTCCACCTGCCCGTCGTGGTCGGAGTCGGTGTAGACGGTGAGTCCACCGTCGCCGGTCCGGGTCAATGAGTCGCGGATGCCGTCGTCGTCGGTGTCGACATCGGCCGGGCCGAGATCCCAGATGCGGCCGTCGGAGTGCATCCACAAGTGATCATCCGGTGTCGACGTGGCACCCGCGTGCTCGAACACCGCGCCGGCGTCGTGGCGGCCCACCGCGGCGCCCCCATCCGGATCCACCGACCCCTGGTGGTCGAACGATTCATTGCCGAGTGGATCACCACCCAGAAATGACATGTCCATCCGCACTCCCCTCGTCGATGCCGCATCCGCACACCACCGTGATGATAAGACGCGCCGGCCCGCCATTCGGTTCCATCGCACTTCGGCCCCCCTCCCGGCGGCCGTCGCATCGGTTCTTCCACCTGGTTTCGTCAGATCGGCCAACTGCAGTTGGGGGACGAAGCGATACCCGGCGGAGGAACCGTCACACGCGAGCGAGTTCGGCGCGCAGTGCCCGGACGCGGGCGAGACGGTCGCGTGTGGGTTGGCGGGCCGCGCCGGTGCGCAGGGCGCGCAGCTGCTCGTCGATCGCGGCGATATCGGCGGCCGCCTGGCGGGTACGACGTTCGTGGTAGCGGGTGATCTGACCGATCAGATGGGCTTCGGCCGCGGCCACTCGTGACCCCACCCGGTGTTCGAGTCGCGCCCGGGTCTCGTTGAGCGCCTCGCCGCTCCAGGTGCGCATTTCGGCCCGTACCGCGGCCGATCGCCGCACGCGGATCACCAGTACCGCCACCAGGACGCCGAGCACCAGGGTCAACGGCATACTCACCCACTGGAGCGTGTGCACCGAGGCCATCGGCGCCACGATGAGCCGCCCGAGCCCGAGCCCGCTGGACGCACCGATCAGCACCACCAGCAGATCCTCTCCGCTGCGCCGTGCCGTGGGCACCGGCCTGTCGAAGGGCGGCCCGACGTCGTCGGTTCCCGCGACCGGTGCCGGTCGGGGCGCCGCCGCGTCGATGCCGAGCAGTGCTGCGGCCGACACCTCGTCGAGGCGCTCGTCGGTGGCCGTATCGACCCGCGCTCGCATCGCCGTGGTCTGGTCGGTGAGCCACCGGGCGAACTCGTCGCGACCCCGCGCGGACAGCCCCGCCGTGCGAGCGGTGGCGTCGGCGGCGAGCGCGCGGGTGCCACCGGCGATGTCGGCGATCGTCTCGCTGCGCACCCGGGTCAGTCCGGCCCGCACCACCGCCAGCCGGTCGGCCCGGCCGCGGTCGCGGGATTCGAGCACGCGACGACGGTGAGCGGCCAGGTTCTCGGGATCGTCCTCGCGGGACGCCTCTGCGGCGAGTAGCTCGTCTTCGAGTTGCCCGAGCGCTGCCAGCGCGGCACCGGTCCGGGCGCGTTCGCGCCGCTGCGCGGGTGCAGCGGCCATCTCCTCGGCAGCCCACTGCAGCAGCGCGCCGACGCCCGACTCGGCGTCGGTCCCGGACAGCGCGAGCGTCGACGACACCGCGAAGACGGGGAGTTCCTCGCGCGGATCGAGCGTCGCGCGATGGGCGCGCAGGATGCGCGGCCACTCCCAGTAGGCGTCGATCTTGGTGCACACCAGCGCCACGGTTCCGAAGCGCCGCCGCAGCTCGTCGACGGCGCCGCGCTCCTCGGCACCGACCGACGACGTCGGATCCACCACCAGCAGTGCCGCGCCGACCGCCGCATCGTCGGCGCGGGCGCCCCATCGGCCGGACTCCACGCGCAGCGTGGGGTCGATGTGTCGGCAGGCCTCGAGCAGCGTCGACACCCCGGTCCCGCCGATCCCAAAGACCGCGACATCGGTCCCCCCGCCGACGATGGCGGCCGGTTCGTAGCCGGTCAATCCGGCCACGGCCGCCGACACATCGGCGGCCACCCCGGCGCCGGCCATCACGCCGCCGGCCATCTCGTCGCCTCGGTCTCGGCGAGTTGCGCAAGCAGCGGCTCCACGGCGTCGCGGTCGTGCCCGCGTGCGGCGATCGTCTCGAGCCGGGTGCGCAGCTCCACCAGCCGCCACTGCCGGACCCGCCCGACGCGTTCGGTGATGGGCGCGATCACCTCGTCGATTCCGCTGCGTCGCCACAGTTCGCGGTCGAGCATCGTCGTATCGGTCACGTCGGGGTGTGCGGCGAGCAACTCGAGCGCGATCTCGATTCCGGTCCGGTCCAGCCGCCGCATCAGTGCGGCGCGCATGACGCGTTCGTCGTCGGGGCCGGCGGAGAGGAACGCCCCGGCCATCGCCGGCATCTCTTCTCCGGTGCGCGCCAGTTCGCGGAGGAATCCGAGTTCGTCGTCGGTGACCGTCGCACGTGCCAGCAGCGCCGACACCGGGATCACCGCCTGATCGATCTGCTCGGCGCAACGCGCGGCGACCTCGGCGGCCACGACCGGATCGCGGTGGGTGTCGGATTTGTTGAGCACCACGATGGTCCGGTCGGTGGGTGAACGGGCCAGCATGTCCCGATCGTGCGCCCGCGGCGGGCCGGTGAGCACATGCATCCACAGATCCGCGTCATCACCTCCGGTATCGCTGGTCGCGGCCACCGACAGCCGCTCGTGCAGAGCTCTCGCGAAGGTTGCCCGACCGCTGCCCGCACGACCGGTCACCCGCACCTGCAGGGGCCGCGCGTAGCGGCGCGCGGCGTCGGCGAGTTCGGCGCGCGCGGGTGAATCGGGTGCGACGACGTCGGCGAGGCGCCCGGACTCGGCCAGCCGGGCGGGCGTGTCCGGGGACACAGTGCTGGGGTCGTTCGCCATGCTGGAAATGTAACGTGCACCATCGCAGCGCGGCATGGTGTCCGGCGAGTCGATTGCCCGCTGACCGGGGCCGAAGCGGTGTCGGCTGTTCCGCGACACCACCCATGCGCAACGATGGACGGGTGAGCGAGAGCGTCGATCAGTCACGTCTGTACCCGCGGGTGACCAGTTTTCGATTCCGTCGGGGCACCCTGACGACGGGTCAGCAGCGCAATTGGGAGCAGTTGTGGCCCCGGCTGGGCCGCGACCTCGCGATCGGTACCGACCGGGTCCCCGAGGAACCGATCGACCTCCCGGAGTTCTTCGGCCGCAACGCACCCGTCGTCCTGGAGATCGGGAGCGGCACGGGGATCTCGACGGCGGCGATGGCCACCGAGGAACCCCACGTCGACGTCCTCGCGGTGGAGGTCTACAAGCCGGGCCTCGCACAACTACTGGGTCTGGTGGACCGCGGCGGACTCACGAATGTGCGGATGGTGCGCGGCGACGCCGTGGTGGTGTTGACCGAGCTGCTGACATCGGAGTCGCTGACCGGGATCCGGGTGTTCTTCCCGGACCCGTGGCCGAAATCACGTCACCACAAGCGCAGGCTCATCCAGAGCGGCACGCTGGAACTGATGGCCGACCGATTGGTGCCCGGGGGTGTGCTGCACATCGCGACCGATCACGCCGGGTATGCGGAGTGGATCGCCGAGCATCTCGCCACCCAGCGGCGTGACCGACCGCACGTCGTCCAGGCGACGGCCGGCTCGCCCATCCTGCTCGACCGTCCCACCACCAAATTCGAGGGGCGCGCCGAACGAGAGGGTCGCGAGGTGAACGAATTCGTATATGTTCGGCCCCAACCCCCCACTTCCCGACCCACCGAAAGCGGCGGAGCATGAGCGACGACGTCACTGCGACCCAGCCGGCCCCCACCCAAAGTGCCGGGTCAGCGCCAGGTTCCGGACCGTCGGGCACCGGGCCGAATCGGTTCGCCGACACCATCTCCGGCCAGAGCGGAACACCGCGGGTGCTGTTGGTCTGGGATGCACCCAACATGGACATGGGGCTCGGCGCGATCCTCGGCGGCCGCCCGACCGCGGCGCACCGACCGCGCTTCGACGCGCTGGGCCGCTGGCTGTTGCAGCGCACCGCCGACATCTCCGCCACCGCGGCGACGGGCACGTCGGTGGAGCCGGAGGCCACCGTCTTCACCAACATCGTCCCGGGCAGCGCCGACGTGGTTCGGCCGTGGGTGGATGCGCTGCGCAACGTCGGTTATGCGGTGTTCGCGAAGCCCAAACTCGCCGATGACAGTGATGTGGACAGCGACATGCTCGACCACATCGCACTTCGCAGGCACACTGTTGGACTAGCTGGCCTCATCGTCGCCTCGGCCGACGGCCAGGCGTTCCGGGAGCCGCTGCTCGAGGTGGCCGCCGACGGCGTTCCGGTCACCGTGATCGGTTTCCGCGAGCATGCCAGCTGGGCCTTGACCACCGAGGAGTTGGAGTTCGTCGACCTGGAGGACATCCCGGCGGTGTTCCGTGAGCCGTTGCCGCGGATCGGTCTCGACTCGTTGCCCGACGACGGGGCGTGGCTCACACCGTTCCGACCGTTGCAGGCACTGCTGCACTGATCACGGTTCCATCGATCCCGACCGACTCAGGGATCACTCAGGACCGCTTGCCACAATCCCGCCTGAAGAACTTCCCGCGCGCAGCACTTCATCCGCCAGGTACGACCGAGAAAGGAACGAGGCGTGTTCGGAGCCATCGGCACATTCGTCTTTCGAATGCGCTTCGCCGTGATCGCGGTTCTGATCGCCCTGATGGGCGGTCTGGGCCTCTACGGTCTCGACCTCGGTAAGTACCTCAGCCAGAGCGGCTGGTTCGATCCCACCTCGGAGTCGGTGAAGGGATCGGTGGTCGCCGACACCGCGCTGGGCCGCGATCACCGGTCCGACGTCATCCTGCTGATCACGCCACCAGAGGGCACCTCCGTCGACGACCCTGAGTTCGGCGCAAAGGTGGAGAACTTCGTCGATGACCTCATCGCGCAGCACGGCGACATCGTCAACCGCGAGGATCCGGGCATCATCGACCCGTTCTATCTGCGCGATCAGACGTCCACCTCGCAGGCCGCGCAGGCCACCATCCGGGAACGCACGTTCACCGACGACGGCCGCCACGCGTTCATCAGTATCGGCGTCAAGGGTGACGACGACACCACGGTGCTCAACAACTACACCGTCATCGAACCGTTCTTCGACGACATCGGCGCGAGATTCAACCTCGAGGACACCACGTTCGAACTCGCCGGCCTCCAACCGGTGGCAGGCAGTATGGCCGACGGCATGGACAAGGACATCCACCGTGCCGAGGTGATCGCCCTGCCGTTGGTCGCGATCATGTTGTTCTTCATCTTCGGCGGGGTGATCGCAGCCTGTCTGCCGGTGCTGATCGGCGGTCTGACGATCGCCGGATCGCTGGGCATCATGAAGATCCTCGCCCAGATCACCGAACTGAACATCTTCGCGCAGTCGGTGGTCACGCTGATCGGCCTCGGTATCGCGATCGACTACGGCCTGTTCATCGTCAGCAGATTCCGCGAGGAACTCGCCGAAGGGTATTCGACGAAGGCCGCGGTCCGCCGAACCGTGATGACGTCGGGACAGACCGTGGTGTTCTCGGCGACCATCATCGTCGCGGCGCTGGCGTGTCTGCTGATCATGCCGCAGGGCTTCCTCAAGTCGGTCGCCTACGGCGCGATCGCGTCGGTGACGCTCGCGGCGATCTTGTCGATCACCGTGTTGCCGGCCACCCTGGCCATCCTGGGGCCGCGGATCGACGCGCTGGGTCTGCCGTTCCTGCGGCGCACCAAGACCAAGGAAGAGGTCGAGAACGGGTTCTGGGGCCGACTGGCCGGTTGGGTCATGCAGCATCCGGTGGCGACTGCGGTCCCCACGATCCTGCTGTTGCTGGTGCTCACCATTCCGTTCGGCGGAATCAAGTTCGGCGGCATCAGCGAGGCCTACCTGCCGCCCGACAACCCCAACCGGGTGGCGCAGGAGAACTTCGACGAGTATTTCCCCACCGAGCGCACCGAAGAGATCAAGCTGGTCGTCGCCTACGACCCGAACGACGCGGCCAGCGGGCAGAAGATCCAGCAGATCGCCGACGAGGCCAATCAGATCCCCGGCTTCACCAAACAGTTCAGCCCGTCGTCCGACGGCGGGGCGCTGACCGGCCAGTACGGCGACAACGGACCGCAGATCATCCAGATGTCGGCGGGGCTGGTGGACCGCAACACCGCCGCGCCCGCCATCGACGACCTGCGCGCGATCGACACCCAGGGCCTCACGATGTGGGTGGCCGGCACCCCGACACTGACGCAGGACTCCATCGATGCGCTGATGTCACGGCTGCCGATCATGGCCGTCCTGCTGGTGCTGGTGACCGGCTTCCTGATGTTCCTGGCGTTCGGCTCGCTGGTGCTGCCGATCAAGGCCGCGCTGATGACGGCGCTGGGGCTGGGGGCCACGCTGGGCATCCTGACGTTCATCTTCGTCGACGGTCACGGCGCGGCGCTGGCCAACTTCACGCCCGGGCCGCTGTTCGCCGCGGTGCTGGTGCTGATCATCGCGATCATCTTCGGTCTGTCCACCGACTACGAGATATTCCTGTTGTCTCGCATGGTCGAGGCCAGGCAGAAGGGCGCGACCACCACCGAAGCCGTTCGGGTGGGCACTGCCCACACCGGTCGCATCATCACCGCGGCGGCGGCGATCCTGGTGGTGGTCACCGGCGCGTTCGGCCTGTCCGAGATCGTGATGATGAAGTACATCGCCTACGGCATGATCGCGGCGCTGATCCTCGATGCCACCATCATCCGCATGTTGCTGGTGCCGTCGGTGATGAAGATGCTCGGCGACGACTGCTGGTGGGCGCCGCGCTGGATGCGGGTGATGCAACAGAAGATCGGGCTCGGCGAGACGGTTCTCGACGATGAGCCCGACGAATTGCGCGATCAGGCCGCTGCCTCGCGGATGCGCTCGGCCGGCACCATCGTCGCCGAGGCACCCACCTCCACGATGCGCGCCGCTCCGCGGTCGACGCGCGGCGACGTCGGTGTTCCGGCCGCCGCAGCGACGGGTGCGGCCGCCCGCGGTGCCGCACGCACCGCCCCTCGGCCGACACCGGATCGTCAGTCGCCGAGACGTTCGGCGAACGTCGCGGCGCCACAGGCCGTGCCCGGTGGCCGACTACCGCGTGAGGGGCAGGTCGCCGGGCCGTCGGCCGAACCGGCGCCCGCACGCGTGGGCCCGTCCGCGCCGCCGACGGGCGACCGCTCAGCGAGCCGACCGACTCCTGCGGCACGTCCCGCACCCACATTCAGTCGCGCACGGCGTTCGCGGTCGGACGGCCCGGACACCGGCAGCTGGCGACTGGGAGCGGGTGGCATCCGCCTCGGCGACGATGAGCCGTCGGCCCAGTCTCCGTCGGCCCAGTCTCCTAACCCCCAATCTCGTAACCCCCAATCTCGTAACCCCCAGTCGGCTCCGACCCAGGCCCCGACGGCCCACCCCGGTGCGGCACCGACCCGGTCACAGCAGCCCCGCCCCGTGTCGCCGCCGGCCGCCTCGGCACCACCGCCACCGACGGCCCCGCGACCGCAGCGCCCGACCCCTGCCCCGCCGGCGGATTCGGCTCTCGGTCGCCGCCCGGCGCTGGACAACACGGGTAAGCGTCCGCTGGCGGCGTCGTTGAGCCCCGAAGGCGAACGACGCACCTCGCGGCCGCAGCGACCAGGGGGGTCACCGATGGATCGTGGTCTCAGCAACGAGACCCCGCCGTTGACCGGCCGGCAGCCGGATGGGGATCGACCCGGTACGGCGGAACCCACCGACGGTGGCGAGGGGCGCCGACGGGCCACCGACCGGCACGCCCGCTCCGACAACGACGGCGACGGCGCGCAGATCAGTGTGCAGGAACTGCTTCGCCGCAGCCGCTCAGGCAACGGCCGCTCGGAAAGCTGACCTCGGCGGCGTCGGATGCGCTCGGTTATCAATCACGTGATCTGAGCTATCAAAGGTCACCTTGGTCAGGACTGGCCAAACACCTGATGTGATCGGCCGCACATCAACGCAGGATTGTCTCCCAGCACACCCACCTTGGAGGCAGCCCATGAACGCACCCACCACCTGGACGAGCCCAGAGCACCGAAAAAGCGTGCTTTGGGTGGTGACCCTCGCCGCGATCGCCATTGTCTTCGACGGCTATGACCTCGTCGTGTACGGCACCGTCCTACCCACCCTGCTCGACGACCCATCGCAGCTGGGCGAACTGAGCCCGGGCACTGCCGGCGCGCTCGGCTCCTACGCGCTGATCGGCATGATGATCGGCGCGTTCATCGCGGGCACCTTCGGCGATCGGGTCGGCCGCCGCCGGATGATGCTGATGAACATTGTGTGGTTCTCCATCGGAATGGGAGCCACCGCACTGGCTCCCAACGTGGCCACCTTCGGTGTTCTCCGGTGTCTGACCGGAATCGGCATCGGTGGCCTGGTCATCACCGTCGGCGCCCTGGTCGCGGAGTTCGCGCCCACATCCAAGCGCAACCTGTTCAACGCCATCGTCTACAGCGGCGTCCCGTTCGGCGGCGTGCTGGCAGCGGTTCTGGCACTGCTGTTGGCCGATCACATCGGCTGGCGTGGACTGTTCTGGGTCGGCGCGTTGCCGCTGGTGACGCTGCTGCCGCTGGCGTGGCTCAAGATGCCTGAGTCGCCGCAGTGGCTGGTGTCGCGCGGCCGGCTCGACGAGGCGAGCGCCATCGGCACCCGCACCGGTATCCCCGTCGACCTCTACCCGCAGCCCGCCGGACAGGCCACCGCGCAGCCGGACAAGGTCGGCTTCGCCGCCCTGGCCTCACGCCGGTTCGCGCTGCCCACCCTGCTGCTGGGCACGATGAGCTTCGCCGGACTGCTGCTGACCTACGGCCTCAACACCTGGCTGCCGCAGATCATAGAATCGGCCGGTTTCAACGCCAAGGGATCGTTGTCGTTCCTGCTGGTCCTCAATGGCGGCGCCATCGTCGGCGGCCTCATCGCCGCCCGCCTCGCCGATGGTCGCGGCCCGCAGCGCATCGTCGCCACCTCGTTCTGCCTGGCCACATTCGCCCTGATCTGCCTGACCCTCGGGTTCCCGCTGCCGGTGTTGCTGGCTGCGGTCGCCGTTGCCGGTACCGGCACCATCGGTACCCAGGTGCTGATCTACGGCTACGTGTCGAACTTCTACCCCACCTCGGCCCGTGCCGCCGGTGTCGCGTGGTGCGCCGGATTCGGCCGGCTCGGCGGCATCGTCGGTCCGGTGATCGGTGGACTGCTGATCGGCGCAGGCATCTCGTCGAGTGCGGCGTTCTACATCTTCGCCGCAATCGCCTTGGCCGGGGCGGCCGCGACGATGCTGGTGCCGCAGGACAAGCCGAAGGCCGAGGTCACCGCCAACCCGGTCACCGAAGCGCCGTTGGCTGCCGCCGAATAGCCTTCCGGAACAACGACTCTGGCCCCTGAGGAGCCCGCGAACGGAGTGAGCGTGCGGGCCCCTCCGACATCGTGTGGGTCACCGAAGGACGCCCCGCCCGTCGCACTCATTCATCCAACCCCTGTTCGATCGCATACCGCGTCAGCTCCACTCGGTTTCCGAGCTGGAGCTTTCGCAGTGTCGCCTGGACATGGTTTTCGACGGTTCGGTGACTCAGCGACAGTCTGGTACCGATCTGTTTGGCACTGAACCCTTTCGCCACCAGTCGCAGGACCTCGGTCTCCCGGTCGGTGAGGGTGGGACGGCTGTCGTCCCGATCGGGTGTTGCCGAGATCCGCCGGTACTCACCGAGGATCAATCCGGCCAGCCCCGGCGTGAACACGGCTTGCCCATCGGCGGTCGCCCGGACCGCTTCCAGCAGCTCTGCCTGCGACGCACTTTTCACCAGATAACCACTGGCACCGGCCTTCACCGCCTGCAGAACGTCGTCACGCTCCTCCGACGCGGAGAGCACCAGGACCCTACTGCCCGGCGACACCTCGAGCACACCTGCGGTCGCCTCGGCACCGGTGCCGTCGGGCAGCTGCATGTCCATCAGCACCACGTCGGGCGAGACCGCGCCGGCCCGGCGCACGGCAGTGCCGACACCGTCGGCGGTCGCCACCACATCGAAGCCGTCCTCGGCCAAGTCACGGGCCACGCCCTCCCGCCAGATCGGGTGATCGTCGACCACCATCACCCGCAGTGCGGTCGCGGCGCCGTCCACCGACTCACCCGACCCGGTCGGCATCTGTTGCGCCATTACCCCTCCCGTCCACCGGAATCGTCAGTTCCCATTCTGTGCCGCCCTCGGGTGCGCATTCGAGGTGTGCGGTCCCACCCAGCGACTCGATGCGCCCGACGATCGACGTGGAGATCCCCATCCGCCCCTGTTGTTGCGCTTCCCCGAGGCGTCCCGGCTCAATACCCACCCCGTCGTCGCGGATACTGACCACGAGCTGATCACCGAGATCCTCGAGCAACACGAATGCACGCGCCCCTGACCCGGCGTGCCGGACGACGTTGTCGAGGGCGTTGATCACGGCGGCGCGGATTTCGGTGGCCACGAATGCCTCCACGTCGACCGCGGTTCCCGGAGCACTGACCGAGACACCGTCCGCGGCCAGGGCACGCAAACGGGCTGCGAGATCGACGGTGGTTCCGTCGATCTCGATCTCCTCGGCGGCCCCCGAGACCAGCCGTCGCAGCGCGTACTCCTGTTCGCCGGCAAGTTCGGCGAGCGCGGCGGTCTCACCGCCGATTTCACGGCCCCGTCGGGCGATGAGCGCGAGGACCTGCAATACCCCGTCGTGCACCTCGCGTGAGAGCCGCTCGCGTTCCTCGGTCGCCGCGGCGATCCCCGCCGCCTGCGCCAGCACCGCCTGGGCGCGGCGCGCGATCACCGCGGCCAGTCCGACGGCCATCCCGGTGGCCACGATGATGATGATCGTGGCGTTGCGACCGAAGTTGAGGTCGAAAGCGCCCTTGACGAATGCACTGGTGCCGCCGACGAGCAGCCCCGACACGATGCCCCAGACCGGCCCGGCCAGCAACGCCACCGAGATCACGGCATTGACGGCCCACAGCGTGGTCGGCCAACTCTGGTTGTTCAGGGCCCAGGATTCGGTGGCCACATATGAGGTGGACAGCATCATCGCGCAGGCCACCGCCACGTCGGCACTCACCCAGTAGCGGTTGCGACCGAAACCGACGTAGTAGGCGATGCCGCTGGTTGCCGTCCACGCCGTCAAGACCGCGAACAGCACCCACGCGGTCGCGCGGTGGGCCAGATCGTCGTTGATCGCGATCTGAAAACCCAGGGCGTACATATACGAGAGCAGCCGGAACAACTGCGCGGCCCGCCACAGCGGCCCCACCGGATCGGTGTCGACGGCCATCGCCAACTGAGTGGCGCGGCTCGGTCGGTGGAGCGGTTCAGGTGTCGTCGTCACGGCGTCGCGGGTCATCGGCGTCGGCGTCGGAGCGGGCGTACTCGTCGTCGGTCAACCCGCCGGAGTCCTCGTGCTCGGCCGGCAGGGTGGTCGTCGGGCGCAACTCATCGACGGTCTGGGTGTGGACGGTGTCCTCGGCGTCACGATGGTCTACGCGATCCCACCTCGGTTCGTCGGGTGAGGCGGAGTACATCGGCTCATCGGCCCGCTCCTCGCGGCGTTGCGCCGACGGCGCGCTGCCCGACAGGTGACGGACCGCGGTGTTGGCGAACGCGATCAACGGCACGGCCAGCAGGCCGCCGATGATGCCGGCGGAGACGATGCCCGCCGCGATCGCCAACACCACCGCGACCGGGTGCAGTCGCACCGACCGGCCCAGCAGGAACGGCTGTAGCACATGACTTTCCAGCTGCATGACACCGACGACGATCGCGAGCGCGATGATCGCGGCGATCCAGCCCTGCGTCACCAACGCCACCAGTACCGCCAACGTCCCGGTCGCCAACGCGCCGACGATCGGGATGAAGGCTCCCAAAAAGATCAGCGAAGCCAGTGGCAGCGCCAGCGGAACGTGCAGGATGGCCAACCCCACGCCGATACCCAGCGCATCGACGAAGGCGACCGCGACCGTGGCCCGCACGTAGCCGACCAACGTCGCGAAACCTGCGACGCCCGCCGCCCGCACCCGACCTCGCGTATCGACGGGGATCACCTTGGTGACGAACGTCCAGATGTGGCCGCCACCGTAGAGGAAGAAGATCAGCAGGAAGAAGGCGAGCAGCGCGCCGGTGACGATCTCGGTCGCGGTGGTCGCCGTCGCGAGTGCGCCGCTGGTGACCTGGGCCTGGTTGTGCTGCAGGAAGCCGGTGAGGTCGTTGCCGATGTTCTGGACCTGGTCGCGGTCCACGCCGAACGGGCCGTCGACGAGCCAGTCACGGCTGCGGTCGATGGTCGTGGTGATCTCGGAGGTGAGCTGCGGGAACCCTCGGATGAACTCCTGCACCACGAAGGTCAGGACCGCCGTCAACAGGCCGAGCACCACGACGATGGCGAAGAGCACCGCCAGCGACCTGGGCATGCCCGCCCGGTCGAGCGCATCGACGACGGGCACCAGCATCGCCGCACCGAGAATGGCCAACGCCACCGGCACCAGCACTTCCTCGAACTGGTTGAAGGTCAACACCAGGACGTAGGCGGCACCGGCGATGACCAGCAACCGCCATGCCCATTCAGCGGTGGCACGGACCAGCGGGTGCACCTTCTCACGATCGACCGTGACGATGTCGGCGGGCCGCTGCGCACGGGGTGATCGATCTACGGTGTCGGCATCGCTCACAGACACCAGCGTAGCTGTGGATATGGTGTGGGCTATGTCGTCGGAGGGGCCCGCCACGGGAAGCGTGTCCATGCGGTCACGCTTCTGGTGGCTGCGGTGGGTGCTGCTGGCGATCGTCGTGGTCATCCTGGCCGTCGAGGTCGTGTTGATCTCGCCCAGCCTCGAGGAGGCCTGGCGCCGCATCGGCGACCTCGACTGGGTCTGGATCGTCGCCAGCATCGTCGCCGCCCTGCTGTCCATGGACAGCTACGCGCAGGTCCAACGTGCACTGTTGCGATCGGGCGGCGTCAAGGTCGGCCAATGGCAGTCGTTGTCGGTGATCCTCGCGTCCAATGCGGTGAGCCAGACGATGCCGGGTGGCCCGGTGTTGTCGCCGGCCTTCGTCTACCGCGAGACCCGCAAGTGGGGCGCCACACCGGTCGTCGCATCGTGGCAGGTGGTGATGTCCGGTCTGCTCGCCGGCGTCGGCCTGGCGGTGCTCGGGTTCGGCGGCGCATTGCTGGCGGGCGCCAAGACCAGCCCGTTCTCGGTGTTCTTCTCGGTGGTCGGCTTCATCGCGGTCGCGGTGGTCTTCCAGTATCTGGCCAGCCATCCCGAATCGCTGCAGAGCACCCTGCTGCGGGTGATGGACTGGATCAACCAGGTCCGCAGCAAACCCGCGGGCAACGGGCACGACCGCATCATGGAGACACTCGAACAGCTGCGTGCGGTGCAGCTGTCCAAACGTGACCTCGGGGTGTCGTTCGGTTGGAGCATGTTCAACTGGGTCGCCGACGTCGCGTGCCTCGCGTTCGCGTGCTGGGCGGTCGGCGCGCATCCCAGCATCGCCGGACTGATGGTGGCCTACGCGGCCGGGAAGGCGGTCGGCACCGCGGTTCCGCTGCTGCCCGGTGGCATCGGTGTCGTCGACGCCGTGCTGGTTCCCGCCCTGACCTCGGCGGGAATGCCGGCCGCCGACGCCATCACCGCCGTGCTGGTCTATCGCGTCATCAGCTACATCCTGATCGCGGCCATCGGCTGGGTGGTGGTGCTGTTCATGTTCCGCGGCACCTTCCGCACCGGCGAGACCCTGGAGGAGGAGCTCGATCGCGACCTGGACTCGGAGCCGGGGGCCGGACGGGTCGACGAGCGTGATGCCGGTCCGGGTGATGGTCGACGGCCCGACGACCCGCTACCGTAGGGGACCATGTCGAGTTCTCCCGTTGTCGCAGGTACCGACGCCCGGGCAGCTCGGGCCCGAGCGCTGCCGATGCCGGTGACCGCACTCATCGATCTCGTCGCGATCACGGTGTTCGTGATGATCGGCCGATCCAGCCACGACGAGGGACTCACCGTCATCGGCGTGCTGCAGACGCTGTGGCCGTTCGCGGTGGGCGCGGCCGCGGGATGGTCGATCGCGTATGTGTTCTCCCACGTGCGGTCCAGCGAGTGGTTCGGCCACGACTTCCACCCCGAGCGGCTCGTGCCCGCCGGCGTGATGATCTGGTTCTGCGCCGTCGCGGTCGCGATGATCTTGCGCTACCTGCTGCACCAGGGCGTCGCCCCGAGTTTCGTCGTTGTCGCCACCATCACCCTCGGCGTGTTCCTCCTGGGATGGCGCGCAGCCTACGGGGTGGTGCGTCGTCGCTCGGCCTCGTCGCGCGCCAATTGATCTTCCGCGCGCGCAGCCTCACGCGCGAATGATCGATGCGCGCGCGAAACCCACCGACCCCTGAGGAGCCCGGAGCTTGCGGAGGGCGTCACGAAGGGCTACTTGATCCGGAAATACTTCTGCGCCACCTGCAGCGCCGCCGTCCCCGATGTGTTGCCCTCGGTGTAGATGACGATGACCTTGCCGCCCTGCAACCCGAGGAACCAGCCGGGACCCTGCGGCCCGTTGGTACCCACCAGCGCCTTCAGGCCGGGCGCTCCGGTGAGATCACTCGCATCGCCGGTCTTGGCTACCGTCGTCATCGCCCGCAGGATGGGCGCGGTGGTAGCCGCGTCGAGCTCGCCGAGCTGACCACCGGCCACCGTCGTCGGCACTCCCTTGATCACATACGGAGCCACCGAGGTCATCGTGCCCTTCGAACTCCGCGCCAGCGCCACCCCGAGTGCACCCATGTTCATCATCGACATGCTCGGCCCGTCCGGCCGGAAGTCGACGGTGGCCACTCCGGGCTGGTCGTTGGTCGGCGTACTGGCACCGGGAACGGTGAACTGCACACCCAGTCCCAGCCGGTCCATGATGGCGTCGCTGGATTCCTGGTTGGCATTGGCGGTGCGATCCACTTCGGTGAGCACCGGGTTCAGGGTGGTGCCCACGGGATAGACGGTGTCAGCGTTGATGCCCCGGTCGACGGCGTAGCTGTTGCGGGCCATGCCGAGGACTGCGCCGGTGGCCGCGTCGAGCGCCAGGATGGTGGCCGGCTGGCCCACCTCGACCGCCGCATCGCCGAGGGTCAGCTGCAGGCTCTGGTCGACGGTGGTCTGCACATCCGGCCCGGGCGGACCCTGCTCGCCGGCCAACTTGCGCGGCTTGATGCCCGGGCCCACCATCTGCACCTCCCAGCCGGCGGTCGCGTCACGGATGGCCTGCCAGTAGTTGGTGAGCCCCGCCTCCAGGGGCGACGACAGTCGCCGGTCGGCCATCACCAGCATGCCCGCCTTGCGCACCACGACACCGGGCACCGCATTCGGGTCCGACTGCAGTACCTGCATGTCCGGTTCACGCAACGTCACCGCGGTGATGGGTTTGCCGGGGGTCTCGGCCAGCTTCTCGGAGATGACCTGAGAGGTGATCAGCGGTGCGATCGGCTTGATCGTGCGGGCCAGTGCCCGTACCGAACTGCGCACATCCCCGGTCTGGTTCGGGTCGAGGATGATGTCGTTGACCGGCTGCAGGTACATGAACGTCTTACCGCTCCGGCTGCGCACCCGCGGTGCCGGGGTGGCGTCGGTGCGGATCTCGCGCAATTGTCCGCCCACGGGGAGCCCGGGGTGGATCACCGACGGCTCCCAGGTGATCTTCCAACCGGTCGACAGGTGTCGGGCGGTTCCCGAACTGGTGGTCTCGTAGCTGCGGTCCTTGTCCCACCGCCAGGTGGTCTTGAGCCCGAACGACGCCGTCCCGTCGCTGTACTCGACGGGGTTCTGCACCACCATGTCGATGTGCTCGGCATCCATGGACTGCAGGGTCTCGGTGAGTGCCGCCCCGGCCTGGCCGGGGGCGGTGGTGAACTCGGCCGCCCCGCCGGCGTCCTGGCGTTCCATAGCCGCGGCAAATTGCGCCACCGCACCTGCGGCGTCGCCGCTCTCCCCACCCGACACTCCACACGCGCTGAGCGCCACCACGACGCTGCAGGTCGCCGCCGCACAAGCCACCTTCGGCGCGCGCTTGACCCAGATCTTCATAGTCTCAATTTTCACTCTTGTCACACTGGATTTCGATGCCGTCCGCTTCCATTCGGGGATCCGAGGGGTCACGATCGGGTCTCGGGGATCCCGAGGCAGCCCAATTGATGTGGCCGATACCACACGTTCGTTCGCGGCACATAATGGGTCATGGTCTACTCCGTGATTCCGGCCGCCGACCGCGCGGTCACCACCACCGACTGGCTCACGTCCCGACACAGCTTCTCCTTCGGCGATCACTACGATCCATCCAACACAAATCACGGCTCTCTGTTGGTGAATAACGATGATGTGGTCACTCCGTTACAGGGCTTTGACCAACACGCGCACCGCGAGTCTGAAATCGTCACGTGGGTCACGTCCGGCGCACTGGTTCACCAGGATTCGGAGGGCCACTCGGGCATCGTCTATCCCGGTCTGGCACAACGGATGAGCGCCGGAACCGGGGTGCTGCACTCGGAGCGCAACGACACCTGGCCGGATCATCCCGAAGCCGGCACCGTACCCGTCCGGTTCGTACAGATGTGGGTGATGCCCGACGAGTTCGGACTGACCCCCTCCTATGCCGCCGCCGACATCTCCAACGAGCTGACCGCCGGAGGTCTCGTCCCGGTTGCATCCGGGGATCCGAATCGTGATTCGGCGATCCGCATCGCCAATCGCTCGGCCACCTTATTCGCCGCCCGCCTCGACGCCACGAGCTCGGTGGAACTGCCCAGCGGCCGGTTCACCCATGTCTTCGTCACCCAGGGATCACCCACAGTTGGCGAGCACCTGCTTGCCGAAGGCGACGCGGTCCGCGGCGGCGATCTCGGCGGTGTGCGAGTATCGGCGGCCGGTGACGCGGAGATCCTCATCTGGGTGATGGACCGCGATCTGCGCGAACTCATGGGCTGAGTCGGCACCGCATCCCCCGCCACCCCGGCGACAGAACCCAGTTTCTCGCCGACGGAACCCAAAATCTCGCCGACAGCATCGTCAGCGCAGCGACTCCAGCAGCCGCAACCAGATCTCGCTGACCGTCGGATACGAGGGCACCGCATGCCACAGCCGATCGAGGGTGACCTCCCCGACCACCGCAACGGTCGCCGAATGCACGAGTTCGGCGGTGCCCGCTCCGACGAAGGTCGCGCCGACGACGACGTCGCGGGTTCGGTCGATCACCAGTTTGGCGTGTCCCGAGTAATCCGGGTCGAGCAAGTACGTACCGGCGACGGCCAGGTCCATGTCGGCGACGGTGACGTCGATGCCGCTGTCACGTGCCTGCTGCTCGGTGAGACCGACCGCGGCAACCTCCGGCCGGGTGAACACCACCTGCGGAACCGCGGAATGATCGGCGAACGCCGAATACCGCGAGCTGTCGAGGTTGCGTCCCTCGGCCCGCGCAGCGATCACGTCTCCGGCGACGCGCGCCTGGTACTTGCCCATATGTGTCAGCGCCACCCGTCCGTTGACGTCACCGACGGCATAGAGCCACGGATGACCGGACACGATCAGATGGTCGTCGACCACGATCGGTCCGCTGTCGGGCAGATCGATCGCGTCGAGCCCGAGGCCCTCGGTGGCCGGAGCACGCCCGGCAGCGACCAGGATCTCGTCGACGTCGAGGATGTCGCCGGAGCTCCGCAACATCACCCGCGCCGGACCTCCGTGCAGGCGGCCATATCCCGTATCTGCAACATCGCGCCGTTCGACACGGTCGATCTCGGTCCCGAACCGGATGTCGACACCCCGATCGGTGAGCGCGCCGGCGACCATCTCGCCGACGAACGGTTCGCTCTTCGGCAGCAGCCGGTTGCCGCGCACCACCATCGTCAGCTCACGCACGCCCAGGTCCAGCAGCCAGGTGGCCGCCTCGCAGGCCACGACTCCGCCCCCGAGCACCACGATGCGTTCCGGGATGTCGACGAGGTTGGTTGCATCCCGCGACGTCCACGGCAACGACTCGCGCAGCCCGTCGATCGGTGGGATCGACGCAGTGCTGCCGGTCGCGATCACGACGGCTTCGCGGGCATGGATGCGGCGATCCCCCACCGCCACCACCCGCTCGCCGACGATTCGCCCGTGCCCGCGGATCACGTCGATCCCCGCGCCCTGCGCCCACTCCACTTGGGAGCTGTCGTCTCGCCCGCCGGTGATGGCGTCGCGGCGGGCGAGTACCGCCGACGGTTCCGGCGCCACTCCGGACAGACGTTCCCGTGCACCCGGCAGCGCGGCCGCGGCCGCCAATGCCGCACCGGGGCCGAGCAGCCCCTTGCTGGGCATACACGCCCAGTAGGAGCACTCACCGCCGACGAGTTCGTGCTCGATGATCACCGCGGTGCGGTCACTGCCGCGGATGGCATAGTCGGCGGCGTTCTCCCCGACCGGTCCGCCACCGATCACGACGACGTCGTAGGTGCTGGTCTCGGTGTTGTTGCCCATACCACCACCGTAGGTGAGCAGGCTGACGAATCGAGGTTGCGATGACAGGATGGACGGGTGACCGCTTCGCAGACTGACACCTCGCAGGTTTCCGGTATTGATCTCAGCTGGGTGGACGACGACGTCCGCGTCCAGGACGACCTGTTCGCCCACGTGAACGGCAAGTGGCTGGAAAGCCACGTGATCCCGGAGGATCGCTCACTCGACGGCGCCTTCCACGTGCTACGCGATCGCGCCGAGGAGAACGTGCGCGACATCATCACCGAATGCGCCGATGCCGACGCGCTGAGTGGTTCGGACGCGCAGAAGATCGGTGACCTCTACGCATCGTTCATGGACACCGACCACATCGACGCCCTGGGCATCGGGCCGATCCGCGGCGAACTCGACAAGATCGCGGCCATCGGCTCGACCGACGACCTCAGCCTGCGCATCGGGCGCCTCCAACGCCACGGCGTCGGCGGCCTGTTCGGCCTCTACGTGGACACCGACGCCAAACAGTCCGACCGCTACCTGGTCCACGTCGTACAGTCCGGGCTAGGCCTGCCCGACGAGTCCTACTACCGCGAGGACAAGCACGCCGAGACCCGCGCGAGCTACCTGGCCCATGTAAGTCGGATGTTCACGCTGGCCGGCGTGGACGGCGCCGACGACGCCGCGCGGCAGGTGCTGGACCTGGAGACCGCGCTGGCCGAACATCACTGGGACGTGGTGCGCCGCCGCGATGCGGAGAAGACCTACAACCTGATGGCCTTCGCCGAATTCGCCGACGCCGCCGGGTCGTTCGACGTTTCCACCTGGCTCGGCGGCCTGGGCACCACCGGCGATTCGACGTTCGCCGAGGTCGTGGTCGGTCAGCCGTCGTTCGTCTCCGGTGCGGGCGAGCTGATCGGTTCGCGTCCCCTGGACGAGTGGAAGACGTGGCTCACCTGGCGGCTGCTGCACTCGGCGGCACCGTATCTGTCCGGTGACGTCGTCGACGAGAACTTCGACTTTTACGGACGCACGCTGACCGGCGCCGAGACCATCCGAGATCGCTGGAAGCGCGGCGTCGGCTTCGTCGAGGACGCGATGGGATTCGCCGTCGGAAAACTGTATGTCGACAAGCACTTCGGGCCCGAGGCGAAGGCCCGGATGGATGAACTCATCGACAATCTTGTCGCCGCCTACCGCCGCAACATCACCGAACTCGAGTGGATGACGCCGGTGACCCGCGAAAAGGCGCTGGCCAAGTTGGAAAAGTTCACTCCCAAGATCGGGTTCCCCAACACCTGGCGCGACTACGACGCGCTCACGGTCGACCGCGGTGACCTGATCGGGAACGTCGCCCGCGCATCGTCCTTCGAGCAGGACCGGGAGTTCGCCAAGATCGGGCAGCCGGTGGATCACGACGAGTGGTTCATGACCCCGCAGACGGTGAACGCTTACTACAACCCCGGGATGAACGAGATCGTCTTCCCGGCAGCCATTCTGCAGCCGCCGTTCTTCGATCCGGATGCCGACGACGCAGCCAACTACGGCGGTATCGGTGCGGTGATCGGCCACGAGATCGGTCACGGCTTCGACGATCAGGGCGCGAAGTACGACGGCGACGGCAACCTGCTGGACTGGTGGACCGACGAGGACCGCACCGAGTTCTCAGCCCGCACACGCAAACTGATCGATCAGTACGGCGCGTTCACCCCGGTCGGCCTAGACGAGCAGTACAAGGTGAACGGCGAGTTCACCATTGGTGAGAACATCGGCGACCTCGGCGGCCTGTCGATCGCATTGGTCGCCTATCGGCTCGCCACCGAGGGGACCACACCGCCGGTCATCGACGGACTCAGTGGCGAGCAGCGGGTGTTCTTCAGCTGGGCGCAGATCTGGCGCACCAAAACCCGTGACGCAGAGGCGATCCGTCGACTGTCCATCGACCCACACTCACCGCCGGAGTTCCGCTGCAACGGAGTGGTCCGCAACATCGACGCGTTCTACAGCGCCTTCGATGTAACGCCCGGCGACGCACTTTATCTCGACGAGTCCGAGCGCGTCCGGATCTGGTAGAGCCGGTGGCGCAGGAATTGGGGGACCTCGCCGACGCACGCAGAAACGTCGGCCGACGTCAGGTCGCGGCGGCGATCATCCGGCCGATCGCCGCCGCGGTACTTCTGTTGATCGGCTACTTCGCATTGCCGATCAACAAGGAGAGCTCGGTCAACTATCTCGGCCTGATCGTCGGCGCACTTCTCCTGATGGCTTTCTGTGCGTGGGAGATCCGGCACTTCATCCGATCGCCGTACCCGGTCGCCACCGCGGTGGAGATGCTGGTGGCCATCGCGGCGTTTTACATCGTCGGCTTCGCCACCGTGTATTTCCTGTTCTCCGAATACGCCCACGGCAGCATGAGCACCCAGCTCACCCGGATCGACGCGCTCTACTTCTGCCTGACGGTGTTCACCACCACCGGCTTCGGCGACATCTCCGCGGTGTCACAGGGGGCGCGAGTGGCCGTGTCGATCCAGATGGTGAGCACCCTCGCCCTCCTCGGCCTGGGCATCCGATTCCTCAACGTGCTGGTCAACGCTCGTGTGAATCGCTGAGCGATTCCGTAGTACGAACATGCGAAACTTCGCGTGTTCGTACTACGGAATCGAAGAACTCAGTAGTCGTCGTCGCCGTAGACGATCATGCCGCGGATGTTGTTGCCCTCCAACATGTCGTCGTAGGCCTCGTTGATCTGATCGAGTCGGTAGGTGTTGGTCACCAGATCGCTCAGATTCAGCTTGCCGGCGCGGTACTCGTTGAGCAGTGTCGGCACCTGGGTACGCGGGCTGGCGCCACCGAAGATGGCACCCTGCACCCGCTTCTGCAGCAGCGTGAGCTCGAACAGGTTCATCTGGGCGTCCATGGACGAGAAGTTGCCCATGCCGGTCACGATGACCTGACCACCCTTACCGGTCAGACTCAGTGCGGGCTGGATCATCGATCCGTCGATCTCACCGACCGTGAGGATGGTGGTGTTGGCCATCTTGCCCCAGCTGATCTCGCCGAGGACGGGTAGCGCCTCTTCCATGGACTCGAAGGTGTGGGTGGCCCCCATCTTCTCGGCCATTTGGCGCTTGAAGGGCACGGGGTCCACCGCCGCGACGATCCGGGCGCCCGCAGCGGCCGCACCCTGGACGGAGTTGATACCGACGCCGCCGACGCCGACCACCACGACGATATCGCCGGCATGCGTGCCGCCGATCTCCACCGCCGACCCCCACCCGGTCGCCACCCCGCAACCGAGCAGTGCAGCGGTCTGCAAGGGAATGTCCTCTTCGATTTTGACGAGGGACGCCTGGTTGACGGTGATGTAGGGCGCGAAGGTGCCCAACAGGCACATCTGAGTGAGGCCCTGCCCGTCGGTGGTGTGCGCCCGATGGGTGTCATCGGCGATGGACAACCCCGTCAACAGGCGAGCACCCTCGTCGCAGAAGTTCTGATCGCCCCGTGAGCACGGATCACACACCCCGCAGGCCGGAATGAAGGCGGTGACCACGTGGTCACCCTCCTTGAGGTTGGTGACACCGGGCCCCACCTTGGTCACCACACCCGCGCCTTCGTGGCCACCGAGCACCGGCATCGGGGCCGGGCTGTCGCCCGTCCGCAGGTGGTGATCGGAGTGACACAGACCCGAGCTGACCAGCTTGACCTGCACTTCACCGGCTACCGGATCACCGAGCTCGAACTCCTCGATCTGCCACTTCTCACCCGGATTCCGGAGAATTGCCCCCTTGGTCTTCATGCGCGCACCCCTTTCGTTGGACAGCGTTGTGCGATCTGGTACACATCGTTGCCTCATATGCATCACCGCGCATACGAAATCGTTACTCTCGTTGTGGCAGTTCAAGTTTGGGCGTGTGTATCGAGCGTTAGCTCGGTGCCTGTCCGACTGGTCGTCCTCGCGGAGATCGCGAACGTGTAGACATGAAGCCATGGCGACCACGCCCCGGCTCCGCTGGCTGATCCCCGCGCTCCTTCTCCTCGGTTGGCTTGTCATCGGAGGCGTCACCGGCCCCTACGCAGGCAAACTCTCCTCGGTCGCCACCAACGACAACAGCGCGTTCCTCCCCGCGTCGGCGGAGTCCACCGAGGTCAACGACATGCTCGCCGGCTTCACCGACTCCGACACCGTGCCGGCGATCGTGATCGCCGAACGGCCGTCCGGTCTGACGCCTGCCGACACCGAGTTCCTCACCACGGCCACCGCGCCCCTGGCCGGCACGGAAGGCTTCGGGCCGGAATTCTCGCCGCCGATCCCGTCGCAGGACGGTCAGGCAGCGCAGATGTTCATCCCTATCGCGGCCGAAGGTGAACCCGCCGACCATGTCGAGGATCTTCGCAACGCCCTCGCGTCACCACCAGAGGGACTGACGGTCCTGGTCACCGGACCGGCCGGCCAGATCGCCGACCTCGGCGAGGCATTCGCCGGGATCGACGGGCTGTTGCTGCTGGTCGCGGGCGTCGTGGTGATGCTCATCCTGTTCGTCGTCTACCGCAGCCCGATCCTGCCGTTTGTGGTGATCATCTCCGCGATCTTCGCGCTCGGCCTCGCATCGGGGCTGGTGTATCTGCTCGCCTCGGGCGACATCCTGGAACTCAACGGCCAGAGCCAGGGCATCCTGTTCATCCTGGTCTTCGGCGCCGCCACCGACTACGCGCTGCTGCTGGTGTCCCGGTTCCGCGAGGAACTGACCCACAACGACGACAAGTACGCCTCGATCCGCGCCGCCTGGCGCGGCACCATCGAGCCGGTCAGTGCGTCGGCCGGCACCGTCATTCTCGGGGTGTTGTGCCTGCTGTTCTCCGACCTGAACTCCAATAAGAGCCTCGGGCCGGTCGCCGCGATCGGGATCGCCGCATCATTCGTCGCATCGATGACGTTCTTGCCGGCGGCGCTCGCTTTGCTCGGCCGCACCGCGTTCTGGCCGTTGGCGCCGAAACACACCGACTCCTCCGAGCCGAGCAGCACGCACCGTTTCTGGGCAGCGATCGCCGACCGCGTCGCCACACGCCCGCGTGCCATCTGGATCGCCACCCTGGTGGTGCTACTCATCGGTGCCGCATTCGCCCCGACATTCAAGGCCGACGGCGTCGCCCAGACCGATTACTTCCTCGGATCGGTGGATTCGGTGGAGGGCGCCGAAATCCAGGCCCAGCATTTCGACGCCGGCAGCGGTTCGCCCACCTGGATCATCGCCGATGCACCGCAGGGCACCGCGGTGCTCGACGCGGTCCGCGGCGTCGACGGCGTGGCCTCGGCCGAACTCGTGCAGGGTGGCGGCAACCCGACCGTCGTCGACGGAAAGGTCGCGGTGCAGGCGACCCTCACCGACACCGCCGACTCGCTGGCCGCACAGGACACCGTGGTGGCGATCCGCGACGCCGTGCATCCGATTCCTGACGCCGACGCCTTGGTGGGTGGCACCACCGCCATCGACCTCGACACCCGGACCACCGCGATCCACGACCGCAACCTGATCATCCCCATCGTGCTGGTGGTGGTCCTGGTGGTGCTCATGCTGCTGCTACGCAGCATCGCCGCTCCGGTCATGCTGCTGGCCACGACGGTGATCTCGTTCGCGGCGACCCTCGGCGTCGGGGCGCTGGTGTTCAACGGCCTGTTCGACTTCGCCGGCGCCGACCCGGTGGTCCCGTTGTTCGCGTTCGTCTTCTTGGTCGCCCTCGGCATCGACTACAACATCTTCCTGATGACGCGTGTCCGCGAAGAAGCACTGACCCACGGCACCCGCGACGGCATGTTGCGCGGATTGACGGCCACCGGCGGTGTGATCACATCGGCGGGCGTCGTACTGGCCGCGACCTTCGCGGCACTGGCGGTGATCCCGTTGCTCTTCCTTGCCCAGATCGCCTTCCTCGTCGCCTTCGGCGTCCTCGTGGACACGCTCATCGTGCGCACACTGCTCGTGCCGGCCCTGACGCTGGACATCGGCAAGCGGGTGTGGTGGCCGAGTGCGTTGTCCCGCTGAGGATTTGGCAATTCTCCGCGTGGCGATCGACCGGTGGCGACCGCCGCTGGCGATGCGCCGAAACCAAACAGCGACCTGAGAGTTCACAGAAACCAGTACGCCCGTCCGCCACGCCGACTAGCGTCGATTCATCGGATTCGAACGATAGTTAGCTGGTGATCTCCATGACTCTCGCCGACCACACCACGCAGGGACGCACCGACTTCGCGTCACTGCGCAGCGGAGGCCTCAACTGGGACTCGTTCCCGTTGCGGCTCTTCGTCAAAGGCAATGCCCGGTTCTGGGATCCGGCCGCCATCGACTTCGGTCGCGACGCCCAGGACTGGACCGAGATCACCGACGAGCAACGACGCAGCACAACCTATCTGGTGAGCCAGTTCATCGCCGGCGAGGAAGCCGTCACCCAGGACATCCAGCCGTTCATGAAGGCGATGGCCGACGAAGGCCGCTTCGGCGATGAGATGTACCTGACCCAGTTCTGTTTCGAGGAGGCCAAGCACACCCAGGTCTTCCGGCGGTGGATGGACGCGGTCGGCCTGAACGGGGATCTGCAGTCCTTTGTCGCCGACAACCCCTACTACCGACAACTGTTCTACGACGAACTCCCGGCCTCACTACACGCCTTGGACAACGACCCCTCCCCACGAAACCAGGTTCGCGCGAGCGTCACCTACAACCACGTCATCGAGGGCAGCCTGGCACTCACCGGCTACTACGCGTGGCAGACGGTGTGTGCGCGGCATCAGATCTTTCCGGGCATGCAGACGCTCATCAAGTTCATCGGCAACGACGAACGCAGACACATGGCGTGGGGAACGTTCACCTGCCGACGCCACGTGGCCGCCGACGACTCGCTGTGGGATGTGGTCACCGGCCGCATGGAAGAACTCATGCCGCTGGCCCTGGGCATGATCAACTGGGTCAACGAACAGTTCGACGAACAGCCCTTCGGACTCGACAACAACGAGTTTCTCGTCTACGCGGCCGACCGCGGACAGCGCCGCCTGAGCGCCATCGAATCCGCGCGCGGCCGGCCCGTCGCCGAGATCGACCTCGACTACTCGCCGGAGACCCTCGAGGAACAGTTCGGGGAAGAGGACGCGGCCGCGATGGGGCGGTGAGCCCCGACCCGAATGTCCGCGAGCATCACCACTCGCCGCCGTCGATTGGATAATCCACCCGACCCGGCCCACCGGTGATCCGGACGGACACGCACCCCCGGCTCAAGGAGTACCAGCGCGCGAGCGTGCGAGCCCCACCCCCACCCGCCGGCCGAGGAGCGACGAGCGGGCGTGCGAGCCCGTCGCGTCACGAAGCCCCCGTGACAACAAACTAGAACACGTTCTACCCTGATCTCGTGGATGTCACCTACGACGCGACCAAGCGCGAACTCTCGACCGACCAGGGCACGATCCGCTATCACGAGGCCGGCGATCCTTCCGCCCCACCGCTGGTGTTGCTGCACGGCTCGGGGCCGGGCGTGACCGGCTGGCGCAACTACCGCGGCAACCTCGGCTTCTTCGCACAGACCCATCACTGCTACGTCATCGAGTTCCCCGGCTTCGGCGTCAGCGACCCCGTCGAGGGCCATCCGGTGCTGACCGCCGGGTCGTCGGTGATCCGGTTCATGGACGCCCTCGACGTCGAGTCCGCACCGATGATCGGCAACTCGATGGGAGGTGTCGTCGGCGTCAACCTCGCCATCAAGAAACCCGACCGCGTGGAGAAACTGGTCACCATCGGCGGCGTCGGACCCAACGTGTTCAGCCCGAGCCCCAGCGAAGGGCTCAAGCTCCTACAGGAGTTCACCGACGACCCGGATCGCGACAAGCTGGTTCGCTGGCTCTCGGCGATGGTCTACGACCGCGAGCTCGTCACCGAGGAACTCATCGAAGAACGCTGGCAGGCCGCGATCCATCCAGACGCCCAGAAGACCGCACAGATGATGTACGGGTCGGCGGCGTTCGAGATGCAGCAGCAGTTCATGGCCGCCTCCGACACCCCGCCCTACTGGTCGATGATGCACAAGGTCGCCTGCCCCACCTTGTTGACGTGGGGCCGCGACGATCGGGTCAGCCCACCCGACATGGCGATGGTGCCGATGCGGCTGATCCCCGACGCCGAGTTGCACGTGTTCCCCAAGTGCGGGCACTGGGTGATGATCGAGGCCAAGGAGGCTTTCGAGTCGGCGGTGCGCGCATTCCTGCTGCGCTAGCTCAACTCGCCGGTCAAGTAGCAGCGAGCCGCATCCAATCTGCCGGTCGAGTATCGCCGAGCCGCTACGCAATCCGCTGGTCGAGTAGCGCCGAGCCGCAACTCTTTTCGCCGGTCGAGTATCGCCGAGCCGCTACGCAATCCGCCGGTCGAGTAGCGCCGAGCCGCTAGGCGAGGCGCGTATCGAGACCACGCAAGCAACCTCGATACGCGCCCACCCACCTACTCAGCGGCCGCCGGCACGTCCGCGCCGTCAACCGACAGCACGACCCGCGACCCATACGGAACCGCTTGGATCAGCCGCAACTGAGCCAGCGCCGGGTGCGCGTCGAGCAGACGACCGGCGTTCGCCAGCGAACGCAGCGCCGCCGTCTCCGCACGCGCCGCCTCCAGCTTCGCCAGACCGCGCGACTTCGCGGTGATCACTTCGAGCGCCGCAGCACGGACCTCAGCCGGCACCACGATGTCCTTCACCACCACGTCGCGCACCTGGAGGCCGACCTCGGTTCCCGCCGCCGACGCGGCCGATCGGATGGCCCCGGTGTCCAGCGCATCGCCGCGCCGGATCAGGTCGTCGGCACTCACCGACGCCGTCGCCGCACGAAGCGCAATCTGGGTGGCCAGGTATACCGACGCAATCGGGTCAACGGCACGCTCAGTGAACGCCACCGCGTCGGTGACGACCATTCGTAGCGTCATCGATACACGCACCGACATGGCGTCAGACGTCAACACCTCCTGCAGCGCAACAGGTACGAGCCGCTCACGCAGGTCGACGACCCGGTACTGAGCGTCTGATCGCGGCGAGTAGCTGCCCGTCTGGAGGACTCGCGACAGCGAGCCGCCCCGATACTCGAGGACGACGCAGCCGGGATCGACGGACATACGGTTGAAAATGGACATGGCGAGCCTCCTTTCCATTGCGTTGCAAGACATGTCGCTTCGGTATTCGGTGTTGTTGATCGGCCTGCCTGGCGGGACGCCGCCCGCGGGCGGACCGATCGGTGGGGCCCTGTCGTCGACATGCGACGGTGGCCGCTGGACCGATCACGTCCGTGCTCCCGGGGGCGACGCCGAGTGAGGACTCGAACCTCGAGGACGTCAAACCTTTGCCATGCAGTAGACGTCGGGAATCACACGCGCAGAACATGATCGCGGTACCCCGCTCTCGACTGCTCTCCCGATGCCGACGCAGAACTCTGCCACGGTGGCCGTGATCGCGCAACGCATTTGTCGCCGCACCCAGATGCATCGTGGCAGCCAGCACATCGAAAGGGCCCCGACCGGATCGAATCCGCTCGGGGCCCCTTTCGTCAGCTGAGGTCAGCTCAGAGCTTCTCGCCCCTAAAACTTCTCACCACGAGCTGCCTTGTCCACCAGGCTCTGCGGTGGCTCGAAGTTGCTGCCGTACTTGGACGCGAGATCCTTGGCACGGTCGACGAAGCCCTGCAGCCCGCCCTCGTACTGGTTGATGTACTGGATGACACCACCGGTCCACGCCGGGAAGCCGATGCCGAAGATCGAGCCGATGTTGGCGTCCGGCACCGAGGTCAGGACACCCTCGTCGAAGCACTTGACGGTCTCGAGAGCCTCGGCGAAGAGCATGCGCTCCTGCATGTCCTCGAACGGGATCTGCTTGGAGCCCGAGTTGAACTGCTCGCGCAGGCCAGGCCACAGACCGGTGCGCTTGCCGCTCTCGTCGTAGTCGTAGAAGCCCTTGCCGTCCTTGCGGGCGGTGCGGCCGTTCTCGACCATCCAGTCGACGACGGCGTTGCTGCCGTGCTGGGGAACCTCTTTGCCCTCGGCCTTGAGCGCCGCCTCGGTCTCCTTGCGGATCTTCTGCGGCAGGGTCAGGGTCAGCTCGTCCATCAGCTGCAGCGGCGGGGCCGGGTAACCGGCCTGGCTGCCCGCATGCTCGATGAACACCGGGTCCACGCCCTCACCGACGGCCGCGATGGCCTCGTTGACGAAGGTGCCGATCACGCGGCTGGTGAAGAAGCCGCGGCTGTCGTTGACCACGATCGGGGTCTTACGAATCTGCAGCGTGTAGTCGATGACCTTGGCCAGCACCTCATCCGAGGTCTTCTCACCGCGGATGATCTCCACCAGCGGCATCTTGTCGACCGGCGAGAAGAAGTGGATGCCGATGAAGTCCTCTTGCCGCTTGACCCCCTGCGCGAGGCTGGTGATCGGCAGGGTCGAGGTGTTGGAACCCAGGATGGCGTCCGGCTCGACGATGTCCTCGATCTCCTGGAAGACCTTGTGCTTCACGTCAACCGACTCGAAGGCGGCTTCGATGACCAGGTCGACACCCTTGAAATCGGCGGCGTCGACGGTCGGGTGGATCCGGCCGAGCAGCGCGTCGCTCTTCTCCTGGGTGGTCTTGCCCTTGGCGAGTGCCTTCTCCTCGAGCTTCTCGGAGTAGCCCTTGCCCTTCTTGGCGGCGTCGAGGTCGATGTCCTTGAGCACGACCTCCATGCCGGCCTTGGCCGATACGTAGGCGATCGCGGCACCCATCATGCCTGCGCCGATCACACCGACCTTCTTGGCGGTGTACTTCTCGATCCCCTCGGGGCGCGAGCCGCCACCGTTGATGTGCTGCAGGTCGAAGAAGAACGCTTTGATCATGTTCTGCGCGACCTGACCGGTCACCAGCGAGACGAAGTAGCGGGTCTCGATGATGTCGGCGGTGTCGACGTCGACGTAGGCACCTTCGACGGCGGCGGCCAGGATGGCGCGCGGAGCCGGCATGTTGGCGCCCTTGATCTGCTTTCGCAGCAACGCCGGCAGTGCCGGCAGGTTCTGTGCGAACGCCGGGTTGGTGGGAGCACCACCCGGGATCTTGTAGCCCTTCTTGTCCCACGGCTGCGCGGCTTCCGGATTCTCCTTGATCCATGCCTTGGCGGCCGGGATCAGTTCCTCGATGGAGCCGACGACCTCGTCGACCAGTCCGGTCTCCTTGGCCTTGGTCGGGTTGAACCGCTGCCCCTGCAGCAGCACACCCATCAGCGCATTCTGGATACCGAGCAGACGCACGGTACGGACCACGCCACCGCCACCGGGCAACAGGCCGAGAGTTGCCTCGGGCAGACCGATCTGGACACCCTTGACATCGGCTGCGATGCGGTAGTGGGTGTGCAGCGCGATCTCCAGGCCACCGCCGAGCGCGGCACCGTTGATCGCGGAGACGACCGGCTTGCCGAGGGTCTCGAGGCGCCGCATGACCTTCTTCATGGCGTTGGTGCGCTCGGTGATCGCGGTGGCGATCTCTTCCTTCGACTGCGAGCCGCGGTCGCTGCTCATGTCCTTGAGGTCGCCGCCGGCGAAGAAGGTCTTCTTGGCGGAGGTGAGCACGACACCGGTGATGTCGTCCTTCTCGGCTTCGAGGCGCTCGACGATCGTCGGCAAGGAGGTCATGAACAGGTCGTTCATGGTGTTGGCGCCCTGGTTCGGGTCGTCCATGGTCAGGACAACGACCCCGTCGGCGTCCTTCTCCCAATTGAACATGTTGTCACTCATGGTGTTTGAAGAGTTCTTTCTGTGAAGTGGAAGGTCAGAGACGCTCGATGATGGTCGCGACACCCATGCCGCCGCCGATGCACAGGGTGACCAGGCCGTAGCGGCCACCGGTGCGCTCGAGTTCGTCGAGGCAGGTGCCGAAGATCATCGCGCCGGTCGCGCCGAGCGGGTGACCCATGGCGATGGCGCCACCGTTGACGTTGACCTTCTCGTGCGGGATCTTCAGATCCTTCATCCACTTCATGACGACCGACGCGAATGCCTCGTTGAGCTCGAAGACGTCGATGTCGTCGACGGTCAGACCGGCCTTCTTCAGCGCCAGCTCGGTGGCCGGGGTCGGGCCGGTGAGCATGATGGTCGGCTCGGAGCCGATCTCGGCGAAGGTGACGATGCGGCCGCGCGGGGTGAGCCCGTTGCGCTTGCCGGCCTCTTCGCTACCGAGCAGCACCAGGCCGGAGCCGTCGACGATGCCGGAACTGTTGCCGCCGGTGTGGACGTGGTTGATCTTCTCGACGTTGTGGTACTTCTGCAGCGCCACATCGTCGAAGCCGGCCATGTCGGCCAGCGCCTGGAAGGCAGCCTTGAGCTTGCCCAGCGACTCGACAGTCGAGCCCGGACGGCGATGCTCGTCGTGGTCGAGCACGATGACGCCGTTGATGTCGCGGACCGGAACCACGGACTTGGCGAAGTAGCCGCTGGTCCAAGCCTTCTCGGCACGGGCCTGCGACTCGGCGGCGTAGGCGTCGACGTCTTCGCGGCTGAAGCCCTCGAGGGTGGCGATCAGGTCGGCGCCGATGCCCTGCGGGACGATGTAGTTGTCGTACGCGGTAGTCGGGTCGGTGAACAGCGCTCCGCCGTCGCTACCCATCGGCACGCGCGACATCGCCTCGACACCACCGGCCAGAACGAGATCGTCGAAGCCCGACGCGACCTTGGCGGCGGCGAGGTTCGTGGCTTCCAGGCCGGAGGCGCAGAAGCGGTTGATCTGGGTGCCGGGGACGCTCTCGGGCAGGCCGCTGTTGAGGGCCGCGGTGCGGGAGATGACCGCACCCTGCTCACCCACCGGCGACACCACGCCGAGGACGACGTCGTTGATCTCGGCCGGGTCGAGGGAACCGTGCCGGGAAAGAACCTCGTCGATCAACCCGGACACCAGGTCGACCGGCTTGACGCTGTGCAGCGAACCGCCGCGCTGCTTGCCACGGGGCGTACGGATCGCCTCGTAGATGAATGCTTGATCAGCCACGATTGAGTGTTCCTTTCGCATGAACCATGTGTGGTTACCTTCCCAGGCTAACGTGGAATAACTTGTTTGGCTATAGCGGGTGGTCAGGGACTCACTTGCATCGCAAAATATGCGCTATGGTCGATTCACCATGCCTACCGATAAGCCCATCCGGCGCACCCGCCCGGCCGACCGCAAGAGCCAGCTCGTCGAGCAGGCCGCCGTGCTGTTCGCCGACCGCGGGTACACCCAGGTGTCGCTGGCCGACATCGCCCGGGCCGCAGGGGTCACAGCACCGTCGGTGTACCGGCATTTCGACGACAAACAGGCCCTGTTGGCGGCCGCGGTACTCGCCGGCGTCGACGATCTCGAGGCCTGCACCGGTCGCGCGATGGCCGACCCCGATGCCCGGGTCGACGACCTGATCGCAGCGGTCTGCACGCTCGGGGTCCGACGACCCCAGTCGACGTCGTTGTGGCGTTGGGCGAGCCAACATCTCACGGACGAACAGAACCGCGAGGTGGTCCTGCGCACCCGCGCGATCCTGCACCGCTGGGGCGCGGCGCTGGCCGAGGGAACCGACCTCGCCGAACGGGAGGCGGTCACCCTGGCGTGGGCGGTGCTGAGTGTGGCGGGCAGCCTGTCAGTGCACAACACCCGACTCTCGACAACGCGATCGCTCGAGGAGGTCGATCTGTTGGTGCGGCGGGTGATCGTCCTGCGACCGGCCACGGCGCCACCCCTGCCCCCGCTGCCACCTCCGGGCGCCGGCATACCCACCCGACGCGATGAGATCCTGGATGCCGCCGCGGCGCTGTTCGCCGAGCGCGGGTACAGCGGCGTCGGCGTCGACGACATCGGCGCCGCCGTGGGTATCACCGGGCCCAGCGTGTACAAGCACTTCAGTTCCAAGATGGCGATCCTCGCCGGCATCGGTCAGCGCAGCGCCACCCGCCTCGAAGCCGGCGTGATGGCCGCCTACGCGTCCACCTCCGACCCGGCCAAACTGCTTGCGCTGCTGGTCGACTCGTATGTGAACGTGATCACCTCCACCCCGGATCTGTCCGTGTCGTTCAACAACTCCTATGCACTGGCCGGCCAGCCGACGGCGCATGACCTGATCGACATCCAGCGCCGCTATGTGGCTCGCTGGGTGGACCTGCTCACCCAGGCGCAACCTGAGCTGACGCGCGAACGCGCGGCCATCGACGTGCACGCGTCCCTTTCGGTCGTGAACGACGCGATCCGCATGCGGCGCGGCGTCCATCGACCCGAGTTCGGGGCTCAGATGGCGTATCTGATGAAGGGTGTGTTGGGGGTCTGAGCGGCGTACACCTACTCGCGCACCTATCGATCATTCGCGCGTGAAATTTCACGCGCGAATGATCACCGGGCGCGCGGGAACCATGTTCCCGGACCGCGCACCAGCCGGCCTCACCTAAGCTGACCCCATGACGACACCGGGCACCGGCGAACCGCGCTACACCCGCGACGAACTCGTCGCCGAGCTGGGGTTGAGCGCTGAGTATGCCGAGAAGATCTGGAATGCCTTTGGTTTCGCCCGCACCTCGACGCCGGACAAGATCTTCACCGAGGCCGATCTCGACGCGTTGCGATTGTTCGCCGACTCCGAGGACACCATGCCGCAGACCGCGCAGGTGGCCACCGCGCGGGCCATCGGCCAGACGATGGCCCGCTTGGCGGATTGGCAGGCCGATCAGCTCCGCGAGTTCGACCGCGATCCCGACGTCCCGTTCACGATCGACCAGATGTCGGCAGCGCTGGGGCAGGTGCAACAGCTGATCTGGCGCCGGCACCTGGCCCTGGCCCTCGACCATGGCGTGGAGCTCGAGTCCGACGAGAGCCACGATCTGGTGGTGGGGTTCGCCGACATCGTCGGCTACACCAGTTTGTCTCGCCGGATCGCCCTCGACGAACTGGAGCAACTGCTGGAATCGTTCGAGGAGAACGCCTTCGAGATCGTCGTCGCCAACGGCGGCCACGTCATCAAGACGCTCGGCGATGCGGTCATGTTCACTGCGCACCACCCATCGGAGGCCGCCGTGATCGCGATCGCCATCCATCGACTCTCCGAGTCCGACGAGATCCCGCCACTGCGCGTCGGGCTCGCCCGCGGACGGGTGCTGAGTCGGCTCGGCGACGTCTTCGGTGAACCGGTGAACATCGCCGCACGACTGGCCGGATCGGCCCGCCCCGGAACGATTCTGGTCGACGACGCGGTCGCCACCGGCCTGGCCGAAGACGAACGGTTCTATCTCCGGTCCATCCCGTCACTCAACGTCCGCGGATATCGTCGTCTCAAAGCGAGAACCCTGGAGGTCAACAAGTACTACGACGGACCGGTCGACGACGGCACCCGATAGATCCGCACCTCACTGGCCTTGACCACCATCGTCACCTCCAGCCCGGGCGCCATCGCGAGGTCTGTCACCGCCGACCAGGTGACCTCGGCGTCCACGACTTGATCACCACAGCGAGCCCGCACGACCGCATGATCCCCCCTCGGCAACACATCGGTGACCTGCGCACGCAGCTCGGTGCGCGGACTACCGTGCGGCGCTTGCAGATAGACCGCCACCGCCCGCGGCGAGAACGCAGCAGCACACGCGTGCCCGTCACCGAGATCGTCGGCGGCGACACCGACCACCTGTCGGCCGGCGCCGTCGTCGACGGCATCTGCGTGAAACCGTCCGACGAAGAGATTCAGCCCCGACAACGAGGCGGTGAACGGATGCCCAGGCCGCGTGAGAACGTCGGCGGTCGGCCCCTCGTCAACCACCCGACCATCATCGAGGACGACGACGTCACCGGCCAGTGCGACCGCGTCGATCAGGTCGTGGGTCACCAGCACGGTGGTGCCGCGACGTTCCGCGAGCAGATCCCGTAGCAGCGATCGGATCTGCTGCGCCACCGAGACATCCAGCGCGGCGAACGGTTCGTCCAGCAGCAGGACGTCGGGTTGGACGGCAAGCGCGCGGGCCAACGCCACCCGCTGCGCCTGACCGCCGGACAACTGGCCGGGCATGCGGTCGGCCAGGTCGGCGACGCCCACCGCGTGAAGCCAATGGTCGGTCCGGGCGGCGACCTCGGTGCGTCCCAGTCGTGCTGCGGCGGGCCCGAATGCCACGTTGCGACGCACGCTCAGATGCGGGAACAGCCGCGCCCGTTGTGCGAGCAACGCCACCGACCGACGATGCGGGGCAACGAACTGCCGCGCGTCCTGCATAATCCGATCCCCCACCAGAACCGTCGAATCGGCGGTTCGCCGCAGCCCCGCCAGCACCGACAACGCGGTGCTCTTGCCGGCTCCGTTGGGCCCCATCACCGCCACTGTGGCGCCCGCCGCCACGTCGAGATCGACAGTCACCGAGGGGTTCTCGACCCGAATCCGTGCGGACAGACCGCTCATGACGGCGCCGTCCCACTCGGCCGCAGGTGCACCGCCACCACCACGACAAGAGCGACCACCATCAGCACCAATGCCAGTGGCAATGCTTGTGCGGGATCGTTGATCGCATCGAGATAGATCCGCAGGGGCGCCGTCTGAGTGGTCCCCGGCAGATTGCCGGCGAAGGTGATGGTGGCCCCGAACTCGCCGAGCGCCCGCGCGAACGCCAACACCGTTCCGGCCAACAGCGACGGAATCACCAGCGGCAAAGTCACTTTCCACAAAGTCCGGGTTGGACCCGCGCCGAGGGTGGCGGCCACCTGCTCGAACTCGCCGTCTGTCGAGCGCAAGGCACCTTCGACACTGATCACCAGAAACGGCAACGCGACAAAGGTCTGCGCCAGGATCACCGCCGTCGTCGTGAAGGCGATGGTGATGCCGGCGTCGTCGAGATACTGCCCGACCACCCCGTTGCGCCCGAGCGCATAGATCAGCGCCAGGCCCCCGACGACGGGCGGTAACACCAACGGCAACAACACGAGTGCCCGAATCACCCGCACCACGATCCCGTCGGATCGCGCGAACACCACCGCCATCGGCACCCCGAACAACAGACACAGAGACGTACTCGTCAGCGCGGTGACCACCGCCAAGCGCAGCGCATCCAGCGATTCCTGCGACGTCACGGAGGCGACGAAATCCTGCCACGGCATCCGGACCACCAAGGCGACCGGACCGATCAGGATGAATGCCACCCCCACAGCGGCGGGGGCATACAGCCAGACGGGTATCCGACGCATCAGGCCGGGGCGGGAGTGAACCCGGCCGCACCCAACACCTCGGCGCCGGTTTCGCCGAGAACCATGTCGACGAACATCTGCGCGTCGGCCGCGTGCGGGGTGCCTTGCAGTGTCGCGATCAGGTACGAGTTGACCACGGAGGCGAACGCCGGGTCACCCACCGCCGACACCGTGTTGCCCGCCCCTTTCGCGTCGGTGACATAGACGAGTCCGGCATCGGCCTGCCCCGAGGTCACCTTGGCCAGCACTGCACTGACCGAAGTCTCTTCACTGACCGGCGACAACTCGATACCCGTGTTGCGTTCCACCTGGGCGGTCGCCGCGCCACACGGCACCTCGACCGCACACACCACCGTCGAGATGTCCGGATTGGTGAGGCTCTCGAACCCGTCGATGTTCTTCGGGTTGCCTGACGCGGTCACGATGACCAGCGTGTTGGTGGCGAAGATCTTCGGATCGACTGCAGCATCGCCAAGTCGTTGCATGGTCGCCTCATCCGCGGTGGCGATCACGTCGGCGTCGGCGCCCTGCTGGATCTGGTTCACCAACGCCGACGAACCGGCGAAGTTGAGCCGCACGTCCACACCCTCGTGAGCCTTCTCGTACATGTCGGCGATCTCGGTGAAGGTCTGCGTCAACGACGCCGCGGCATAGACGTCGAGTACCGAGTCCGACCCGGTGTCGTCATTCGAACAACCGACGCTTCCCGTCGCGACGGCCAGCGTCACACCGGCAACCACAAGTGCTCGGCGGAACAACCCAGAAATCTTCACGCAGTCTCCTCAACTCATCTCTACCGATCCACTCAATCCGGTCGTCGCTCCACGATCACGGTGGTCGCCTTGACCACGGCCGTGGCCACCACACCCGGTTCGAGCTGCAGCTCCCGCGCCGCCTCTGAACTCATCAGCGAGGTGACCTCGAACGGCCCACATTGCATGCTGACCTGCGCCATCACGCCGTCGGCGATCACTTCGGTGACCAGTCCGGTGAAACGGTTACGTGCCGACCGGAGCACCGGGTTGCCGTCGTCGGGTGGGCGTCGCGCGCGGTCACGCGCGAGGGCGGCGAGTTCCGCTCCGTCGACGGTCGCCACACCCTGCTCGCCACCCGCGTCGCTCAGCTGGCCGGTGCCCACCCACCGGCGCACGGTGTCATCGCTGACGCCCAGCAACTCGGCTGCATCTCGGATACGAATCGCGGCCACGACCCAACAATATCCGCAGAATCGGGTATTTCAGTGCAGAATACCCGTATACGCGGAACGCCAGGTTTGGGTTGACTTCGAGTGAAGTTGAAGTTCTCCCGTGATCTGACATATCGGACTTCGCCGTAGCGCCGCGGCGATGATTTTCGGGACGCGCGCGGGTCTGTGTACCTGACGGGGCAGCGCCGTCCCGACACCGAAAATTGGCTCGCCATCTGTCAGACCCCATCGATATCGTGGAGAATCATGAGCTCACCCACTGCTCCGGCGGTAACGCCGGCCACCCCGTCGACGCGCGACGTCGCCATCGAGGCCGTTGATCTCGTGAAGCGCTTCGGCGATTTCACCGCGGTCGACGGCGTCAGTTTCACCGTCCCCCAGGGATCGGTCCTCGGCCTGCTCGGGCCGAATGGCGCAGGAAAAACCACCACGGTGCGGATGATGACGACGCTGTCCCCACCCACCAGCGGCACCGCGCGGGTCGCCGGGTACGACGTCATCGAACAACCCGACATGGTCCGCCGCAGCATGGGTCTCACCGGTCAGGCCGCGACGGTCGATGAGATCCTCACCGGCCGGGAGAACATCCGCATGATCGGCGGTCTCTATGGCATCGGACGCAAAGAACTCGCACGACGCTCCGAGCAACTGCTCGAACAGTTCTCGCTGACCGAGGCCGGCGACAAACAGGTCAAGTCGTATTCCGGCGGCATGCGTCGCCGGCTCGACCTGGCGGTGAGCCTCCTGGCCGCGCCACCGGTGTTGTTCCTCGACGAACCCACCACCGGCCTCGATCCGCGCAGCCGCACCGAACTCTGGGATGTGCTGCGCGACCTGGTCAAAGGCGGCACAACCCTGCTCTTGACCACCCAGTATCTGGAAGAGGCCGATCATCTCGCGGACAACATCGTGGTGATCGACAAGGGCACCATCATCGCGCAGGGCACTTCGCTGCAACTCAAGGAACAGGCCGGCGCGGCCAGCCTCGTGCTGACCGTGTCCGACGCCGCCGACATCCCGGCAGCCGAGGCACTGCTGCGCAAGACCGGCGGTGAGGTCTTCATCGACGAGGGTGCCCGCAAACTCACCACCTCCGCCGACGGGCTGGCCGACCTCACCCGGGTCGTCGGCTGGTTCGACGAGAGCGGCATCGCCGTCGACGATCTCGGCCTCGCCCGGCCCAGCCTCGACGACGTGTTCCTGTCGCTCACCGGCCACCGCGCCGAAGACGAAACCTCCACCGAAGAGGAGCAGAACGCATGACCACCACCGCGTTCACCGGCAGCGCCATCTCCCAGCGCCCGGAGATCCATCAGACCACCATCTGGCAACAGTCCTGGATCATGGTCAAGCGCAACATGATCCACACCCGGCGGATGCCGGAGATGCTCTCCGACGTCACCATCCAGCCAATCATGTTCGTGCTGCTGTTCGCCTACGTGTTCGGCGCCTCGATCACCAACACCGGCGGACCGTCATACAAAGAGTTCCTGCTGCCCGGCATCATGGGTCAGACGATCGTGTTCACCGCCTTCATCGTCTCCACCGGCATCACCGCCGACCTGGAGAAGGGCATCATCGACCGGTTCCGATCGCTACCCATCCGCCGCTCCGCGGTGATCATCGGGCGCAGCATCGCCAGTCTGCTGCACTCATCGATCGGCATCGTGGTGATGGCAATCACCGGCCTGGCCATCGGCTGGCGTATCCGCAACGGTTTCGTCGACGCGGTGCTGGCCTTCGCCCTGCTGCTGCTGTTCGGGTTCGCGATGATCTGGTTCGGCATCCTCGTCGGGTCGTGGCTCAAGACCGTCGAGGCGGTGAACGGTTTCATGTTCACCACCTTGTTCCCGATCACCTTCCTGTCCAACGCGTTCGTGCCCACCGACCCGATGCCGACGTGGCTGCAGACCATCGCCGAGTGGAACCCCATCTCGTCGCTTGTGCAGGCACTTCGCGTGTTGTGGGGCAACGGTCCGGCCGCCGGCCCCGGCGAGCCGTGGCCGCTGCAGAACCCGGAGCTGGCGACACTGATCTGGTCGGTGGTGCTGACGGTGGTCTTCGCGCCGTTCGCCCTGCGCGCCTACAACAAGCGCACGATCGACTGAGCAAGCTGCTGAGTGAGTCAGACGTTACGGTTTCCGCAACGTCTGGCTGACTTACGCCGTCACGGCCAAAGCCTCCAGCGGGTCCGCGTAGATGGCATCCAGCGACACCGCACCGGCGGCCTGCTGCTGCACCGTCGACCCCGAATGTGACACGCGCACATCCCGGCTGGCGACCACCGAGGTGGCTTTGAGCGCTTTGGCCACCGTCGGCAGTGTCGCGGGAAAGTCGGTGAACGCCTGCCCGCCGAGCACGATGTGATCGGGGTTGAAGATGTCGGCGATCAACGCGACCGTGCGGCCCAGCACTTCGGCGCGTTCCTCCAGCAACGCCCGCGCGGTCGCATCACCGTTGCGGGCGCTGGCGTGCACGCCCTCGATGTCGGCGACGCGCAACCCCAGCGCCTGCGCCGCGGTCACCACGCCGGTGTCGCTGGCGGCCGCCTCCAGTTGCCCTGTCTTAGCCGGGTCGAGCAGTGTGGTCGGCCCGGTTGGGAAGTGCCCGATCACCGGCGGCCCCGCGGCCGGCGTGTGGACCGTTCCGTCGACGCAGAAGGCGGTACCCACCATCTCGCGGGCGTAGAAGTACAGGAAGCTCGACTTCTTCTGTTCCGGATTGACCACCAACTCCGCCGAGGCCATCGCCTCCACATGCGATGCCACCGACACCGGCAGACCGACCGTCTCGGCGATCACCCGCCCCACCGGGGCCGCGCTCCAGCCCAGTCGTGGATGGTCGACGTGTCCACCGGGGGCGACCCGGCCGCCGAGGGCGACACCCGCCCACAGCACGCGACGACCCGTCCAGCGGGTCAGGAAGCGGCGAGCGCTCTGGCCGATGGCAATGAGGACGTCATCAGGGGTGTCGGCGATCGGCGTTTCGATTTGGATTGCCCCGACGACCCGGTGATAGAGGTCGTGGGTGGTGATCGAGGTGACCTTGTAGCCGATGTGGATGCCGAGGGTCAGGAAGTCGGCGACGTTGAGTTCGAACGGTAAACGCGGACGGCCGATGGCCCCGGCCGGTGCGAGATCGGCCCGTTCGCGCAGCAACCCGGCCTTGAGCAGGGCACCGACCTGCCGGTTCACCGTCGACACGCTCAGACCGGTCTGCTCGGCGGCCTCGTCGCGGAAGACGGGGCCGGCCAGCCGCGCCGTGCGCAGGACGAGGGCAGCGGGTTTCGACGACAGCTGCAATTGTGGAGTGGCGACGTGAATGTCGAGGCCCCCCTTCCGAACCCGCTCTCGGCGAGACGGCGACGTCCGGGCCGGTCCGGATCTGGTGCCGACCGGCGCGGCAGAAACCGTGCGGGCGGATGCAGGGGAGATCGCGGTGGATCGGTGGTCGAGCGTTGCGGTCATCTGTGTGTCCTCATCGAATGTGCCACATCCGGCCCGGCCGCGCGTCTGTGCGCGCCGGAGTCGAGGTGGCGAAGAGAGTGGGCGTCGCAGGCCCGGGGCGAGTGTGCGGATCAGCGCATTCGTCGACAACACAGGACACGTGCCAACGGCAGCCGGCAACCCAGGGCGGTGGTCACATAGGTGACCTCTGGGAGTCGGGTGGTGGCGTGCGTCATGTCAATCAAGCTAGCAACGGCGCAGGTCGACCGGCAACCGCCGCACCCGGGGATCACTGCCCTGCGTGACCGGCCCACTGGGGCGTTCACCGGCGAATATATGCCCGCGCCCTGTGGTGCCGACCACTTGCGCGCAGCGTGATTCCAACCCCCGGCCCACGGTCGCCGCGCGGGTCGGCGGTCCCCCTCACAACCGCCGACCCGACGGATTCTCCGCCGCGGCGCGTCCCCGACCACTTGGGCCGAAACGCGCAGCCATGGTTTGGACGCATCAGCGTCGTCCCCGGTTCCATCGGATGTGTCATCTATTCGCAGGCTGACCTTGTCAGAGGTGTCCCGTAATCTTGATCACATGTCCACCGCGACCACCCAGACCGCGCCTGACGACGACTTCGTCGAGGTCTTCGAGCCGTACCGGCGCGAGATCCTCGCGCACTGCTACCGCATGATGGGCTCGCACCACGACGCCGAAGATCTCCTGCAGGAGACCTACATCAGGGCGTGGCGCGGATACGCCAAGTTCGACCGCCGGGCCTCGGTGCGCACCTGGCTGCACAAGATCGCGACGAATACCTGCCTGACGGCACTGCAGAGCAAGCAGCGGCGCCCGATGCCGTCGGGGCTCGGCGGGGACGCCTTCGACCCGACCGACACCCTGCTACAAGACCACGAGGTCCCCTGGCTCGAGCCGTTCGCCGGCACGGTCGACGAGATCGCACCGGGCGACGATGCCGATCCGGCGTATGTGATCGGTGCACGCGAGTCGATCCGACTCGCCTTCATCGCCGCGCTGCAACATCTCCCCGAGCGACAGCGGGCGGTGCTGATCCTGCGCGATGTGCTGCAGTGGAAAGCGGCCGAGGTCGCCGACACCATCGGCGTCACCACCGCGACCGTGAACAGCCTGCTGCAGCGTGCCCGGGAACAGCTCAAGAACACACCCGGGCCCGACCAGTCACCGAGCGTGCTCGACGACTCGACCAAACGCGAGTTGCTCGCGAAGTACGTCTCGGCGTTCGAGCGCTACGACATAGACGCGATCGTCGACCTGTTCACCGACAAATCCATCTGGGAGATGCCCCCGTTCACCGGTTGGTATCAGGGGGCCGAGGCGATCGGCGAACTCATCGCCCGCAACTGTCCCGCCGAGGGGCCCGGCGATCAGATCCTGTTGCCGACGGTGGCCAACGGACAGCCCGCATTCGGGCTCTACATGCGCGAGCCCGATGGCGTGCATCGTCCGTTCCAGTTGCAGGTCCTCGACCTCGGCGCGGACGGCACGGTCGCATACGCGGTGGCGTTCTTCAGCTCGACGATGGAGGAGGATTTCGCCAGGTTCGGTCTGCCGCCGACACCGTACGACGCGCCGGCGCGCACGTCTCCGAGCCCATTCCACTGACTCCCCCGCACCGACCGTATTGCTCAGCAGACCTCCGCGGCCTCATCCGGACCCGCGGCGATCTGCGCCGGGTCCATCCACAGCACCTCCCAGGCGTGCCCGTCGGGATCGCAGAAGCTCCGGCAGTACAGGAACCCGAGGTCCTCGGCGGCACGGAGGTGGGTGCCGCCGTGGGCCAACGCCGCGTCCGCGTACCGATCGACCTCGGCGCGCGATGTCGCCGACACCGCTACCACCGTCTCCCGTCCGTACCGCGGATCGGCGAGGGCACCCGCGGCGTAGCCGGCAAAGCGTTGTGCCCGATGCAGCACCACCCGACAACCGTCGTTGACCGCGAAACACACCGTCCCCTCGTCACAGAACAGCGCGTCGAACCGGAAGCCCAGACGGGTGAAAAAGGCGCGTGACCGTGCCACGTCGGCTACGGGCAGATTGACGAACACCATCGTCGACACAGCGGACACTCCTCGATCGCGGACAGACCTGCAGGTGCAGACCGCGGCAACAGCCCGAACTCATCGGCGTCGGCCGCTACGCCATAGGGTGTGACCCATGGGCGTGATCTATCTGGTGCGGCATGGGCAGGCCGATCCGAATGCGTACGGTGTGTACGGCTCCGACGAGCCGCCGGTCAACGGACCGGGCGGTCTCACCGACGCCGGACAGCTGCAGGCGCGCCTCACCGGTACCCTGCTGTCCGGTCTCACCGATACGATCACCGCGGCGCTCAGCGGCGATCTGCCGCGACAGTCACAGACCCTGGCGGGTGTTCTCGCGCAAGTCCCCGGTGCGCCGACCCCGGAGGTCGACCCTGATTGGAACGAGTACGCCCTGCCCGCCCTGGTGGGATCGACCAGCGCCGAAGAGTATCGCGACGGCCGCAGCTATCAACAGCGCCTCGACGCGGGGCTGGCCGACTGGATCAGCGGAACCGGTGAGCACGGGACCGGCGAGACCTTCACCGATTTCGCCAAGCGGGTGCGCGCCGCCGCCGAACGCGCCACCGCGCTGGCTGGCTCAGGACAGACGGTGCTGGTGGTGTCGTCGGCCGGCACCATCACGCAGTGGCTGGCACAACTGTGGGAGATTCCGCCGAGCGCGTGGCCCGCATTGTCTCGCACCATGGTCAATGCATCGGTATCGAAACTGATCGTCGGACGCAGCGGCGTCTCGGTGGTGTCGTTCAACGAACACGCCCACCTCGCCGACCGGGAGGGTGGGCTCGCCACGTTCCGGTGATCTCGATACGGCTCCTCGCTGCGCTCGTCACCTACTCGATCAGCGAGGGGAAGCTCGTCCACTCGAACAGCGAGGAAAAACCCGCCCACTCGAACAGCGGGGGAACGGCCGACTCGAACAGCGGGGGAAGCTCGTCCACTCGAACAGCGAGGAAAAACCCGCCCACTCGAACAGCGGGGGAGCGTCCACGGATGAGGCGCTCCACTCGCCGGTCGAGTAGCAGGACCGGCGACGAAGGAGACGGCCCTGCGTATCGAGACCCCCGTCACGCCCGGTGCAGGTTCTCCCCCGGCCGCGTCAAAACGACGTTGGGCAGCACAGCATTTCGCGACAACTGGGTCACCGAGTGGGCGATGGTGGCGACGTCGCCGACGGTGATCATCTCCTCGCCCGGGATCGTGTCTTTGAGCCAGTCGGACATGTCGGTGTCCACGTAACCCGGGGCGATGGTGGTGGCGCTGACCCCGTTGACCGACTCCTCGAGATTGAAGGTCTCACACAGCGAGATCAGGGCCGCCTTCGTCGCCCCGTAGGCGGACAACTCCGGCTCCGGGTAGACACCCGTGATCGACGCGACCGCGATGACCTTTGCCGCACCGGCGATCTCGGTGGTCGACCGCAGCACGGGCACCAGCGACTGCAACAGGATGTACGGCGCACGCACATTGACCTGATAGAGCCGGTCGAATCTGCGCACCGGAAGGTCCGCGACCTTCCCCTTCTGTCCCATACCGGCGTTGACGACCAGCGCGTCGCAGCGACCGAATGCCTCACGGTGCGCCGCGGCCAGACCTTCTACCGCGTCTGCGTCGGTCATGTCCGCCGGGATCACCTCGACCCGTCCGGCCCCCAGATCGCCGAGTTCACCGGCCCGCTGCTCGAGCGCCTCACGTCCGCGCGAACTGATGGTGAGATCCCATCCGTCGGCGGCGAACCGCTCCGCGATCGCCGCGCCGATACCGCGCGACGCGCCTGTTACCAGCGCAACCTTGTTGTCAGACACGATTTTTCCCCCTCAATGTGCTCAGACCCGCCGAAATGAAATCGCCGGTCGCCTCGGCCGCGCGGTCCGCACCGTCGGATGCCGCACCGGCTCGTGCCCGATAGGTGATGCCTTCGGCGATCACGCCGAGCTTCAGATTCGCCAGCGCGAGATAGAAGTCCCAGTCACCCAGGTCGCCACCGGTACGGGTGGCGTAGCGCTGCGCCATGTCGTCGGCGGAGGGATACCGGTCGCTGGTCCAGGCTGCGTCGAACCCGACGACGCGGTCAAACCCCTTGCGGCGGTACACACACATCAGTGCGATGTCGGTCAGCGGGTCACCCAGCGTCGACATCTCCCAGTCCACCACTGCCCGAACAGTTCCCGGGTCGTCGGCGGACAGAATGGTGTTGTCGACGCGGTAGTCGCCATGCACGATCGTGGTGTCGGCCTCGACCGGGATCCGCTCGCTCAACTCCGCGACCAGCCGGTCCACATCGTCGAGATCGCGTGTCTTGACGTGCCCCCATTGCCGCGCCCAGAGCTTCACCTGCCGGGCCGCGAACCCGTCGGGTCGACCGAAATCGCCGAGACCGACGGCCCGGAAGTCGACGGCGTGCAGCCGCACCAGGGTGTCGACCAATCCGTCGACGTTGCGGTCGATCTCATCGTCGGACAGCGCCGTCAGATCGTCGTCGGTGCGGATGATGCGGCCGTCGACGAACTCCACCACTGTGAACGGCGCTCCCAGCACCGCGCCGTCGGAGTCGATGGCCACGGTGGGCGCCACCGGCACGTCGGTGGATTGCAGCGCGCTCGTGACCGCCCATTCCCGGTTCATGTCATGCGCCGAGGGGGTGAGCCCACTCGTTGGCGGACGCCGCACCACCCAATGCGATTCGTCGTCGCGCACGCTGAAGGTGAGGTTGGATTTGCCGCCGCTGATCAGCTCCACCCGAAGGTCACCGGCGACCCGGACGCCTTCGCGGACCAGGAAGTCGCGCAGCAGCGTGGAATCCAGCGCAGGATGCTCGCTCATCGGCCGGCCACCGCCTGGGCGGCCTTCTTCGCCCGGCCGATGGCGCGACGTGCGATCGCCCAGCGATGCACCTCCGAGGGTCCGTCGTAGATCCGGAACGGTCGCAGCTCCTGCTGCAGACGAGCGATCGGCAGGTCCTCGGACACGCCGAGGCCGCCACACATCTGCATGCTGCGGTCGGCGATACGGGTGTATGCTTCGGCGGCAAAGGTTTTCGCGATGGACGTCTCGTTGGAGGCGTGGCTACCGGCGTCGAGTTCGTGGCATGCCTTGACCAGCAACGCCATGCTGGCGGCGAGGTCGATCTCGTTGTCGGCCACCATCTGTTGGATCATGCCGAGGTCACCGAGCTTGCCGCCGAAGCCTTCACGCTTGGAGACGTAGTCGACGGCGACGTCGTGGCAGCGTTGCGCGGAGCCGAACCACCGCATGACGTGGGTCATCCGCGCCGGGCCGAGGCGCACCTGCGCATACCGGTATCCTTCGTCGACCTCGCCGAGGATGTCCTCATCGGGCACGAACACATCGGTGAAGCTGACCTCACAGTGTCCACCGATCATCGACCGGTCGGTGGTGACGATGTGGCGGTCCACGGAGATGCCCGGGGTGTCGGCGGGGGCCAGGAACATGGTGGCGCCGCCCCGATCACCGGGTGCACCGGCGGTGCGGGCCATGATGATGAAGAAGCCGGCCCCCTCTGCACCGGTGATAAACCGCTTCTCGCCGTTGATCTTCCATCCGCCGTCGACCTTCACCGCCGCGGTGCTCAACGCATTGGGGTCCGAACCCGCCCCCGGTGACGGCTCGGTCATGGCGAAGGCCGACCGCACGTCGCCGGCGGCCAGTGGCGCGAGATACTTCTGCTTCTGCTCGTCGCTGGCGATGTGCGCCAGCATGTGCACATTGCCCTCGTCGGGGGCGCCGATGTGCAGGGCGATCGGCCCGAAAGTGGAATAGCCTGCAGCGGCGAACACCGGCGCCCGATCGGACATGTTGAGGCCGAGCCCGCCGAACTGCACCGGTGCGTGCGGCGCAAAGATGCCCTCGGCCTTGGCCTTGGCATTCATCTCCCGTCGGAGATCGTCGCCGCCGGCGGCGTTGATGTCCCCGCGGTGCTCGTTCTCCAGGGGCAGGACATAGTCGCGGACGAACCGGGTCGTCTTCTCCACGACTTCGGTCACATCGTCGTCGTAACGCAGGTCAACGGACATCGCATCTCCTCACCGGGTGGTACCGACCGAGCGATCGTTCGGCGATCGACACCTTGCCAGGTGATGGGGCTCAGGTCAACCCGAGGAGATCAGACGGCGCCGTCGGCTCGATAGCCGACCAGCGCGCGGGCCAGTTCCAGGTTGCGCGCGATGAGTTCGTCGGCCCCGAGTTCGCCGTCGAGCTTGAACCAGGTCGAGACTCCGACACACATGGTGGCGACGGCGCGGGCGGCGTCCTTGGGGTAGGGCGTCGCGAAGTCGCCCGCCTCGACGCCGGCGAACACGATCTCGTCGACCATGTGCTGCTGCCGGTCGCGGTGGCCGATGTAGGTGGGTTTGTAGCCGTCGTCGAGGCTGCGAATCTCCGTAGAGCCCACGAACGCCTGCTCGCGGCGGTACATGTGGAACCGCAACAACGATTCGACGACGGCATCGAACTGGTCGACGGGCCGGTCGCCGGCCTCGGCGATGGCCACCTCGGAACGGTGCAGCAGATCGGTCATCGTGCGTTCGAGCAGACCCTGGAGCAGGGATTGTTTGGACGGGTAGTGGTGATAGAGCCCCGGCACCGAGAGGTTGGCACGTGCAGCGATCTCGCGGACCGACGTCCCGTGGTACCCATGCTCGGCGAATGCCGCGAGCGCGGCCGCCAGCGGCACGGGCAGCGTCGACTCGCCGTAGTCGCGCCATTGGCCCAGGGACTCCGGACGCACATCGGTGTCGCCGGTCCCGCTAGTCATGAGGTCCAACATAGTCGTAGCCGGTCCCGCGGCCCGCATCCGGCACTAGTCGAAGCGCGCCACACCGTCGGCCAGCGCCATCATCAACCCCACGCTGACGTCGACAACACCCTCCCGATCGAGGTCGAGATGCCCTTCCAGCCAGGCCGCGAGGACGCGTCCGAGTCCACCGACCTGGAAGTGCGCCGCGGCGATCCCCCTTGGACGCGACTTGAACTCGACCACGCCCGACGCCGACTGCACGGTGAGCGCGGCGAAGATCTCGGTGGATTCCATCCGCTTGGCCGCGATCGTCGGACTCAGCAGCGCCTGCGAGAACAACAGTCGACCCTTACGCCGGTCCTCGTCGATGACCGCGACGATGGCCCCGACGGCAGCACGGACCTTGCCCTCGACATCGTCGCCGGAATCGAATGCGGCCACTCCCAGCTCGGCGATCTCCCCGATGACACCGTCGAACGTCGCGGCGACCAGCGCTTCGATCGAATCGAAACTCTCATAGAAGTAGCGGGTGGTGAGGCCGGCCTCCCGGCAGACCCCGCGGACGGTGATGGAGCCGCCGTCCGAGGCACCCAGCAATTCCAGCGCGGCGTCGATCAGTGTCGCCCGCCGTCGGGCCACCCGGATGCCTCCGTCTTCGCCACCGTAAGCGCGCAGGTTCTCACCTGCGGAAGCGTCGGCAGGTTTCGTCTCACCGGATGTACTCGCCACCCATCCATCTTGACACTGTCGTCACCGGCGCCGTCGGCGCTTGACATCGACCAGCTTGACAATGTCCAATGAAAAAGACAACAGCCGTAGTCAGATGGCGGCTCGAACAGGGGGTTTCAATGAGCACCGAACCACTCGTCGATGACATCGACCTGCCACCCGCCTTCGCCGCGGTCGACCCGGATACCGAGTACATCCCGCCGCAGGCGCGGATGACCCGTGGTGAGCTCGACGCGCTGCCGACGCGCCAGAACGAGATGAAGGGCATCTCGGCCCTCGCCGGACCTGCCAACGTCATCATGCAGCTCGCGATGCCCGCAGTGGGATACGGCGTCTACGAGAGCCGCGTGGACAGCGGCAACCTCTTCAAGCATCCCATCAAGCGCACCCGCACCACCCTGAGCTACCTTGCCGTCGCCGTGATGGGCACGCCGAAGGATCGGCGCCTGTACCGCAAGGCCGTGGGCAAGGCGCACGCACAGGTCCGCTCCACCGAAGACAGCCCGGTCAAGTACAACGCGTTCGATCCCAAGCTGCAGCTCTGGGTGGCCGCCTGCCTCTACAAGGGGTGGGAGGACATGCAGTACTTCTACGGCGATCCCGCCGACATCACCGAGGAGGCCTACCAGAACGGCGCCGTGCTGGGCACCACGCTGCAGGTCCCGCGTGAGATGTGGCCGGCCACCCGTGCGGATTTCCAGACCTACTGGGACGAGACCGTGGAGACCTTCGAGATCGATCCCGTCATCCGCGACATGCTCATCTCCATCGTGCGGGCCGAGTTCATGCCGCGCTGGTTCAGCTTCCTGTTCGGCTGGTGGTTCGAGTTGCTGACCATCGGTTTCCTGCCGGAGAACTTCCGCGACAAGATGGGACTCGAGTTCAAGCCGTGGAAGCGTCGGGTCTTCAACGCGCACAACAAGGTCGCCAAGGCCATCAGTGATCACCTGCCGAAGGTGTTGCGCGAGTTCCCCTTCAACTTCTTCCTGTGGGATGTCCGCTGGCGCATCCGCACCGGACGCCCGCTGGTCTGACCTCCCGGCGATTTCGTAGTACGAACATGCGAATTTCGCGCGCTCGTACTACGAAATCCGGTGGAGGGCGTCGGTGGTGATGTCGGCGACGGAGGTGTGGCCCGACAGGCCGAGGGTGAGGTCGAGTTCGGCGATGATGTTGGCGACCACATCCCGCGCACCGTCGGCGCCGGCGAGCGCCAGCCCGTACATGTGCGGGCGGCCGATGCACGCGGCGTCCGCGCCGAGCGCGAGCGCCTTGAACACGTCGGCGCCGGTGTGAATTCCGGAGTCCACCAGCACCCTCATCCGGCCGTCGACCACCGGCGCGATGGCGGCCAGGGCGTCGATCGACCCGATCGCACCATCCACCTGACGGCCACCATGGTTCGAGACGATGATCCCGTCGACCCCGACATCGATCGCCCGGCGCGCATCGTCGGGGTGCAGCACCCCCTTGAGAACGATGGGTAGCGACGTCCGATCCCGGAGCCCGGCGATGTCATCCCAATTCAGCGACGGCCGCGAATAGATGTCGAGGAAGGTCTGCACCGCGGTCCGCGGCTCAGGCGCCGTCAGATTCTTCAGCAGGCGTCCCGGCGAGTTCCGCGCGATGGATAACAAGGTCTTGATCGCGCCGAGCGAGATCTCCGGACGCTCCCCCACCGCGGCCCTGACCCGATCGGCGACGATTTCGGTGAACCTCGGGTCCGACGTGTACTGGTCGATCCCCTCACCGCGCGCAAACGGCAACGACCCGATATTCAGGTCCTGCGGCCGCCACCCCAGCATGGTGGTGTCGAGGGTGACCGCCACGGCGTCGGCCCCCATCTTCTCCGCGCGCGCCAGCAGACTGTCCACGAGGTCGTCGTCGGTAGACCAATACAGCTGAAACCAACGCGGCGCGCCCGGCCGCACCCGGTCCATCTCCGCGGCCACCCGCTCCATCGGCGCGCTGCCCTGGTTGGAGAAGATGTAGGGCACCCCGAGTTCCGCGGCCGCATGGCCGATGTGCACGTCGGCCTCGCGGGCCGCGAGTGCACCCGCGCCGACCGGGGAGAACAGCACCGGAGCCGGTAGCGTCCGTCCGAACAGTTCCGTCTGCAACGAGCGCGACGACACGTCGCGAAGCACCCGCGGCACGATCGCCCACCGATCGAGGGCCGCCCGGTTGCTCGTCATCGTCGAGCCCTCGCCCGCGCCCCCGGCGATGTAGGCCCACGCGCGCTTCGACATCACCGACCGCGCCCGGCGCTCGAGCTCGGCGTGATCGGTCGGCACACGAGGCCGACGACCGTGGACGCCCTGGGTGTAGATCTCGTTCTGCCGGGCCCGGCCGACGCCCGTCGACGCGGCGTTTTCATCGGTCACGGTGGCACTCCTGACGAATGACGACAATCATGGGCTCTCATCATAGAAATCGGGCCGGGCGCCTGTGCCCGCGGTCACATCGCCGTGTCCCCACTCCCGACTACCCTGACCCTCACATCCAAGGGAAGGTTCTGACCGTGGCGTTGTGGTTGTACCGGCTCGGCCGTTTCACATTTCGACACAAGTGGTCGGTGATCGGCGCCTGGCTCGCCGTGCTGATCGCGCTCGGCGCGATCGTCGGTGCAGTCCAACCGAAGTTCGCCACCGACTTCGAACTCCCCGGCACCGACTCCGATCGGGCGATGACGGTGATGAAGGAGGACTTCCCCGCCATCAACGAGCAGCAGATGGAAGCCTCGACCAGCATCCTCATCGCCGCCGACGACGGCTTGGCCAATCACATGCAGCAGATCGACGCGTTGGTGGCCGATGCGCGTGACCTGCCCGAGGTGATCGACCCGCAAACCGTCGCCAACCCGGTCACCGTCGCCGAACAGAACCCCGCCATGGCGGCCGCGGTGCTCGGCGACGACGGCAGGGTCGGACGGATCCAGATCAGCCAGAACATCCCCATGCAGGACCTCACGCCGGCCGAGATGGAACAGTTCAAGGAGCTGCTCGCCGAACACCGCGGCGATGGCCTGCAGGTGGAGGGCACCGGATCGCTGATGCAGGTCTTCGAGGCCGGCGGCACCTCGGAACTGCTCGGTTTCGCCGTCGCCTTCATCATCATGATCGTCGCGTTCGGCGCATTGATCGCCGCGTTCATCCCGATCGTCACCGGCATTCTCGGTGTCGGCATCACAATGCTGCTGGTCACCTTGAGCGCCGAGCTCATCAACGTGCAGCAGAGCGCCACCACGATCATCACGATGCTGGGCATCGCGGTGTCCATCGACTACGCGCTGTTCATCGTGTCGCGCTACCGCTCGGAGCTCAATCTCGACGGCAATCGGGAGGCGTCCGCCGGGCGGGCCGTGGGCACTGCGGGGTCGGCGGTGGTGTTCGCCGGCCTGACGGTCATGGTGGCCGTCGCTGCGCTCGGCGTGGTCGGCATCCCGTTCATCACCCAGATGGGTGTGGCGGCCGCGGTGGCGGTGTTCATCGCCGTGCTCGGGGCGATCACGCTCATCCCGGCATTGCTCGGTGCATTCGGCCGGTTCGCGTTCACACCCCGCATCCCCGGCGTCCGGCACGGCGACGAGCCCGACTCGCAGCCGTCCAACGGTCTGCGGTTCGCCCGGTTCATCACTCGCTATCCGCTGCCGGTGGCCATCATCGGGCTGGTCTTGTTGGCCATCGCCGCGATCCCGATGACGAAGATGGAACTGGGCATGGAGTCCACCACCGACAGCGAGTACGAAGCCACCCAGTTGCTGCAGCGGGGATTCGGTGAGGGGATCAACGGGCCCCTGTTGGTGACCGTGAGCGACGCCCAGGGTGGCGACGTCGCCCCGGCCGCCGCCGAGGTGGTGGCGCACGTCAAGACCCTCGACAATGTCGCCAACCCGGCGCAGATCACGTGGGTCGGCAACGGCCAGAATCCGGCCAACACCCAGTCGGGTGCGACTGCCGCGTTGATCTCGGTGACGCCGGAGCAGTCACCGAGCGGTCCGGCCACTCACGAGCTGATGGAGCAGATCCGCGATTTCGCCGCGACAGATCCGGGCGGTGCGACGGTCAACGTCGGCGGTCAGACCGCGATCATGTCCGACATCTCCGACAAGCTCAGCTCGGCGCTGATCCCCTTCCTGATCGTGGTGGTGGGCCTGGCGTTCATCATCCTGACGGTCGTGTTCCGCTCGCTACTGGTGCCGCTGATCGCGACCGTCGGCTTCCTGTTCTCGGTGTGCGCCACCTTCGGTGCGACGGTCGCGATCTTCCAGGAGGGCGACTTCGGGATCATCGACCACACCAAACCGATCATCTCGTTCCTGCCGATCTTCCTCGTCGGTGTGGTGTTCGGTCTCGCGATGGACTACCAGGTGTTCCTGGTGACCCGCATGCGCGAGGAATACGTGCACGGGGTGTCGGCGAAGGACTCGGTGATCATCGGCTACCAGCACGGTGCCCGCGTCGTGGCCTCGGCCGCGGTCATCATGATCTCGGTGTTCGCGGCGTTCATGCTCGCCCCCGACACCATCGCCAAGATGATGGGTTTCGCGCTGGCCGCAGCGGTGTTCTTCGACGCGTTCATCATCCGGATGATCGTCGTACCGGCAGTGATAACCCTGCTCGGCGACACCGCCTGGAAGCTACCGAAGTGGCTGGACAAGATCCTGCCCAACGTCGACGTCGAGGGCACCGCCATCCGAGAGATCCCGCTGGAGAACAAGGTCGACCCCGACCTGTGGGAGCCGCAGCCGGCGAAAGTGTGAGCCCCGACCTCCTCCGATGGAAGCCAAACGGTCCGCGAGTAGATTTCGGCGCCCGCGAGCGGATGAGAACTCGCAGGAGCAGAAGTGGGCTCGCGAGACGAGGCGCATGCTCGCCCCAGACCGGGGGCCGCTGCCGTCCGGTGCGGCTCCTCGGTCGGACGAGGTTCCGCCGGCTCGGGGCCGGCGCCCAGACGGTCGATCGGCGCCGACGAACGTCTGTTTTGTGCCAGATATCGGCTACCGGGCGGAAATGTGTCGTCGGATGCTGAGATCTCTGCATCGATCGCGTACACCGATGGTGTGACGACACTAATCCTGCACAACGCCCGGCTCATCGACGGCACCGGAGCCGATCCCGTCTCCGACGCTGTTGTTGTCATCGACGACGGGAAGATCACCTACGCCGGAAGCAATTCGAGCGCCCCACAGGTCGACGAGTCGACCACACCCGTCCGCATCGACGTCGGCGGGAACACCGTCACCCCCGGCTTCTTCGACTGCCACGTCCACCTGTCGCTGCCCGGCACCAAGGGCTCGCCGATCATGGCCGCGATGGTCCCCCAGTCCTACCGCTACTTCGAGATCCTGGACCGCCTCACCGCCACCATCGGTGCCGGCGTCACCACGGTCCGCGACCTGATGGGTGTCGACGTCGGGGTCCGCGACGCGGTCGCCCACGGGATCATCGAAGGACCGCGGCTGCTGGTCGCGGACAAAATGTTCAGTCAGACCGGCGGCCACGCCGACTTCCACATCCCGTCCGGACTCGATGGCACCGGGCTGATCGGCGGACTCATCGTCGACTCGGTCGACGAAGCACGCCGTCACGCCCGCGCACTCCTGCGCGACGGCGTCGACCTGCTGAAGGTCGCCTCCAGTGGCGGCGTCACCTCCCCCAGTGATGACCCGGACTGGCTTGGTGCCCGCACCGAGATCGTCGCGGCGCTCGTCGAGGAGGCCGCCAACTACGGAGGCCGTAAGGTGGCCGCCCACGCCATCGGCCTCGCCGGCATCCAAGCCGCTGTGCAGGGCGGCGCACACAGCATCGAGCACGGTTACGCATTGACCGCCGAATTGCGCACCGAGATGGTCCAGCGCGGACAGTTCCTGGTTCCGACGCTGATCGAGACGCTCAAGCCCGACACTGCGACCCCGCAGGCCGTCGCCAAAAGCACCAAGTGGCACGCGCTCGCCCACGAGTCGATCCAGGCGTCGGTGGAAGCCGGGATCAAGGTCGCCGTCGGCACCGACGCCGGGCTGGTCCCCGATCATGGCGACAACCTCGGCGAACTCGGTTGCCTGGTGAAATTCGGCGGCATGAGCCCGATGCAGGCGCTCGTCGCGGCCACCAAGACCTCCGCCGAGCTGTGCGGCGTCGACGACACGTTGGGCACCCTGGAAGCGGGCAAACTCGCCGACATCGTCGTCGTGAAGGGTGACCCGCTCGCCGACATCGATTCCCTCACCGACCACGCCAACATCCTGCTGGTCCTCAAGGAGGGCAAGTCGGCGATCAACCGCGGCGGTTTCTCGATCTGACCCGATGACGTCAGACCACACTGCCGAGCACGGAGACAGCCCAGACACCGCGGAGATGCTGACCCTCATCGTCGAGGTCGGCAACGCTCTCAACAGATCGTCGTATCCGGTCCCGCGGATCACCCAGGTGATTCACGACATCTGTACGGCCTACGGTCACGACATCGCGACCCAGGTGTTCGCCAACTACATCATCGCGCTCGACGAGTCGGCCGGCCGGGTGCGGATGGCCAACACGGGTTCGATGTACCGCTTCGACCAGATCGCCGAAGCCGAGGCACTGGTGCACCGCCTGCGGGAGGCCGGTGTGCCGATCAGCCAGGCCATCGATGAGTTCGGTGCGATCGCCGATTCGCGGCCGCCGGTGAATCCGCTCGTCCGCGGCGTCGGGTACGCGCTGATGGCGCTGGGCTTCGCCTTCTGCTTCCGGATGAGTGCCGCGGCTACCGTTGCCGCGGTACTGGTGTCGATACCGGCGGCGACGATCCTGCTGTGGTCCAACGTCAAAGGCGCGCTGGCGGCATTGATGCCGGTGCTGTTGACCTTTCTGTCTGCGCTTGTGATCACGTTGTGGGCGGTCCATGGTGGATTGCCGGATCCGGTTCGACTGGCGGTGATACCGGTCGTGACATTGATCCCCGGGGCAGCACTGGCCACCGCTCTGATCGAGATCACCGCGGGTGACATGATCGCGGGCACAACACGTCTGGCCTATTCGCTCGTCGTTCTGCTGTCCATGGCATTCGGATTGGCGTTGGCGATCGACATCGTCGGACTCACGTCAGCAGACCTACAGGACCTGACGAGTTCGCAGGCACCATCGTGGGTGCTATGGCCGGCAGCACCGATCTTCGGTCTCGGCACGATGCTGTACTTCTGCACGCCACGGCGGTTGTGGCTGTGGGTGCTCGCTCTGACTGTCGGCACCTTCTGGCTCAATCACTTTCTGGTGAATGCGATCTCGTCGGCGTTCGCCGGTGGCGTGGCCATCGGGACCGCGCTGCTCGTGGCGTGGACGATCAACGCGTATGCGAAGGGCCGACCGAGCGTGCTTGCGGTGTTCTTGCCTTCCTTCTGGCTCATCGTTCCCGGATCGATGGGATTCGTGGCGGTCAGCGGCGCCATCACCGCCGATCACCAACTCGACAGTCTGGGCACAAACGCCGCGCTCTCCGTGCTGAGCATCGCGATCTCCATGATGATCGCCAGCGTGATCGCCCCTTTCATCACCCGCCAACACTGGCCGACGACATGGAAGCTGCTGCTGAACACCCGATAAACACCTGGTATCGCCGAGCACACCGCTGATCGAACTCGCCGACCCCACCGGCGGCCGACAATTCCCTGCCCATTCCTGCCGCAGCCGGCTGCCCCGCACAGCGACTCTTACCCCACTTCCTCGCTCGCGCCCTACCGCTGCGCCAACAAAGTGCAGAAAAGTGCCATCCATATGAAAATTCTGTGCCCACAATCAGGGACGGCCAGGGCCTTTCGCGCCACCCGAAAGTGCGGAAAGGCACGCACTTTTCCACATATACGCAACGACCGACCGAAAACCTGGACACAAACAACGCCGCTGCGGTATTCTACTGCGCCGACCGTCCCCGCAGCGAGCTTTCCGGCAGCTATATCGCGTTCTCCTGCAGTCACTTCGACCGGCCGGCCGCAGTGTCACCACGGTTCGGCCGCGGTCGACAACTTTCGTTTGCTCGCGCTAGATTCTCCACCATGAGTTTCACGCCTGATCCCCGCAGGACCGCATTCCGCAAGGCCGCATGCCTTGATGGCATGTTCGACAGGTCATCCACTGCGACATCTGACGCGTTCGTCGCCTGTCCGTCTGCACGGTGCACCTGAACATCGGCACCGACAATGCGCTGAAGTGGGAGCGGCCCAGTCTCGGCGTCGCATAGTTTCTTTTGTTCGCCGATACCAACCTGACGCAGGTCCGAGTAAGACGAGATCCTTCCCTGCACCCGTAACCAATCATCACAGAGTCGCAGTCGGTAGGTTCAGCCCACTGAACCCGCCGAGTCGATAACGCCATTCATTCGATTTGCCGTGCGGCGCGGACCGCCAGGCACCGACGACGGGAACAGACGATGCCCGACGACAATTCGTTCAGCAATGAGATCACCACGGAGATCGCACCGATCGCCGACGAAGGTGATGTGCTGCTGCACGCCGAAGAGATCGGGGTGCGGGCGTCATGGGGTCGCATATTCGGCCCCACGAGTCTTTCTGTCCGCGCCGGCGGAGTCACAGTGCTTGCGGGGTCGGGTGGGCGAGGTCGTACCGCGCTGCTCCTCACGTTGGCCGGACGCATGCGGCCGTCCACCGGCACCCTGACGGCGTTTGGCCGCGCCAACGATGCCCACCATCTGTTCTCGCAGGCCGCGATCGCCGACATCGACGAGGTCGATGGTATCGATCAGACGATTCGAGTCAGTGATGTTGTGACCGAACAGATCCGGTGGGCCGCGCCCTGGTACCGGTGGGTTCGTCCGTCACGGCAGGAGGACCTCGAGCGACTGTGTGGGCCGGTCTTCGGCAACTTCGCGTTGCCCGCGATGAAGGACTACGTCGAAGAACTCCCCGAGCTCACCGCAGCGCTGTTCCGAATCGCGATGGCGAACATTCGTCGGCCGCCGCTGTTGGTGGTCGGTGGTGTCGATCGGCTGACTCGCATCGAGAGCGCCGACAAACTTCTCTCCCGCCTGGTCGACCTGGGACGTGACCAGACGGTGATCACCGCAGATGTCAACGGGGCCCGGCTCAACGGTGTCCGGGACGTTGTCGACGTTCACAACCTGACAGACGACGAGTTCGTCCAGCTCGAACAACACGATCGGATCTGACATGCTTGCCGCATTCTCGCCGGGCAGCGATTTCAAACGCTACTACCGGGGCCGCATGCCCCGACTCGCTTTGGCCGTCATCATCCTCATGCCGCTGCTCTACGGTGCTCTCTATCTGTGGGCATTCTGGAATCCCTTCGACGCGGTGAACAAGATCCCGGTGGCCCTGGTCAACTCTGATCGCGGCACCACAGTTGAGGGCGAACCGCTCAAGGCAGGCGATCAGGTTGCGCAGGGCCTGATCGATTCGAAGCAACTGGACCTGCATCCCGTCTCGGCCGATGACGCCAGAGATGGTGTGGAGCATGGGAAGTACTACTTCTCCATCACTCTTCCCGAAGACTTCAGCGAGGCCGTCGCGTCACCCACCGGGTCCGATCCCCGTTCGGCTGAACTGATCTTCACCTACAACGACGCCAACAACTATCTCTCGACCGTCATGGGGCAGGATGCGGCCGAGCAGGTGGTCAACCAGGTCGGCGCTCAGGTCGGCGCGCAAACGTTTGACATCGTGCTCAACGATGTGAGCGGCCTCATGCCGAAACTGAAGCAGGCGCAGGACGGCGTGAATGAACTCAATGCCGGAATGGAGACAGCCAACAACGGTGCCCAGGAGCTGGCAACCAATCTGGTGACGGCCCGCAACGGGGCCGGTGAACTGGCGGGTGGACTCACCCAACTCGACAACGCGGTCACCTCGGCGACCGACCCCATTCTCAACATCCTCGATCGATCCGGCGGCGCCGGCCTCGACGCCAACCAGCTCAACAGCGTGGTTCAGCGCCTAGGTTCCGACGCCTCCACACTCGACGCCCAGCTCTCGGCCGCCGCGTCTACTCAGTCACAGGCCAGCCGTTTGGTCTCCGGAGTGGTCGAACAACTACGGGCGAACTCTGATCCCAACGTCCGCCGGCTGGCCGACACCTTGACACCTGCGGTGCAGTTCCTGGCCACCGAGGGCTTGGGACCGAACGCGGACAATACGATCAGCCGGGTACGCGAGGACTCGAAGACGCTGTCACAACAACTCGGCAACCCGCAGAGTCCTGCCCGTACGGCCATGGCCTTGCTGGAGAACGGTGGACTGCGCTCGGACATCCTCGCCGCGCGCGGCGCCGCCGACGAACTGAGCTCGGGTGCAGATCAACTCAGCTCAGGACTCGTCGAGCTCAGTGATGGCGCCGATCAGTTGGCGGCGGGCACTACACAGCTGGCTTCGGGTACCGAGGAACTCGCAACTCAGGTCGACGAGGGAGTCAAGGCGGTCCCGCAATGGTCAGGTGAGCAACGCAACGCTCTGGCCGACGCCCTCTCCAAACCTGTGGCGCTGACGGAGAACACTCTCAACGAGGCGAAGACCTTCGGCACCGGGTTCACACCGTTCTTCTTCGGATTGGCGTTGTTCGTCGGAAGCATCATCGCCTGGATGCTGTTCACTCCGCTCCAGTCGAGGCCGATTGCGCAGGGGCTCAGCTCACTACGCGTGGTCCTGGCCTCCTATGCGCCAACGTTCTTCGTCGGCGTACTCCAAGCCGCGATACTTTACCTGGTCGTTGTCTTCGCAGTAGGACTGCGCCCGATGTACCCCGTGGCCACCTTCGGCTTCATGTTGTTGATGGTCGCAGTGTTCCTGGCCATGATCCAGATGTTCAATGCCCTTTTCGGGCCGGCAGTGGGTAGGGTCGTCACGTTGGCATTCCTGATGATCATGCTGACGTCTGCGGGAGGGATATATCCGGTCCCGACGACGACAAAACCGTTCCAGTACATCCACTGGGTCGATCCGATGACATACACGGTCACCGGACTCAGACAGCTCACGCTCGGCGGGATCGACCATCGCTTCTGGATCGCGCTCACCGTCCTGGTACTCCTGACCGCCGCCTGTCTCGCAGTCTCGACCTGGGCGGCCCGCCGCAACCGGCAATACAACATGGATCGGCTGTATCCGCCGGTCGAGGTGTAGGAGGCCGCGCGACAGCCATATCCGACACGACGAGTAACGCATACCCGCTGAAGTGACCCCTGATCTTTGACGAGGAGAGTTTCCATGTCCGAGCGCAAGCACACCAATGCACGTCACACGACGAATATCGGCGACAGTCTCACTCTGAACCCGGTTTTCGTCCGTCCAGGTGAAGCCACCGAGCTTCCGAAGTTCACCATCCCGGAGGACATGAGTCTGCCGGAGACCGCCTACCAGATCGTGCACGACGAGGCGATGCTCGACGGAAATGCACGGCTGAACCTCGCGACCTTCGTCTCGACCTGGATGGACGACGAAGCCAGGCAGCTGTACGCAGAGACCTACGACAAGAACATGATCGACAAGGACGAGTACCCGCAGACCGCGGCGATCGAGGATCGGTGCTGGAAGATCCTCGCCGATCTGTGGCATGTTCCGGACGTCGAGAACTCGATCGGGACATCGACCATCGGTTCCTCGGAAGCCGCGATGCTCGGCGGCCTCGCTCTCAAACGCCACTGGCAGGCCCGGCGGAAGGCCGAGGGCAAGCCGATCGACAAGCCGAACCTCGTGCTGTCCACGGCCGTTCAGGTGTGTTGGGAGAAGTTCCTGAACTACTTCGAGGTCGAGCCGCGATGGGTACCGGTCAGCGACGAACACATCGTCCTCGACGGACACGACCTGGACAAGTACGTCGACGAGAACACCATCGGCGTCGTTGCGATCATGGGTGTCACCTACAACGGTCTCTACGAGCCGGTCAAGGAGATCTCCGCGAAGCTCGACGAGATCCAGGACAAGACCGGCCTGGACATCAAGATCCACGTCGACGGCGCATCCGGCGCGATGATCGCCCCGTTCTGCCAGCCGGATCTCGAGTGGGACTTCCGTGTTCCTCGAGTGGTCTCCATCAACACCTCCGGCCACAAGTACGGCCTTGTCTATCCCGGTCTGGGGTGGATCATCTGGCGCGACGTCGAGGCACTGCCCGAGAGCATGGTGTTCCACTGCAGCTATCTCGGTGGCGACATGCCGACCCTCGCGCTCAACTTCTCTCGCCCCGGTGCACAGGTCCTGTTGCAGTACTACAACTTCCTTCGCCTCGGCCGCGAGGGCTACCGGCAGGTGCAGCAGGGCTCTTTGGATGTCGCGCAGCATCTCTCGAGCGCGATCGGAGCAATGGGCCCATTCGATCTCGTGAGCAAGGGGGACACGATCCCCGTCTTCGCCTGGCAACTCAAGTCCGGCTACACCGACAAGTGGACGCTCTACGATCTGTCAGATCGGCTGCGGATGAAGGGGTGGTTGGTTCCGGCGTATCCGATGGCCGACGACCTCGCGGACATGACGCTGCAGCGGATCGTCGTTCGAGCAGGTCTCAGTCATGACCTCGCGAACGCGCTGTTGCGCGACATGGAGAGCGAGATCGCGTTCCTCGACAACCTCTCCGCCCCGATGCCGCGGGAAGGAACCGGCTCGCATTTCCACCACTGAGGTCGCCGCCGGGGCGACGTGTCCGTCGCCCCGGTCAGACAGTTCGAAACGGGAGTTGGGATGAGTATTGCGGATGCCGGCGCCGACCGGATCGGTGCGGCGCTAGCCCCGACCTTGCGGAAGCAGTGCTGGGGCTTCATGATCGGCTCGGCATTGTTCGCACTGGGGTCGGCTCCGGGCTTCGGACAGTGGGCCGGTGCCGCGGCGTCGAACATCTGCTACTTCATCGGCGCATGGTTCTTCACCACCGCCGGCTTGATCCAGTTGTTGCGCAGCGGCGACCGCACCGCGCCGGTGACGTACGGGACGGGCCGGATGGTGCGAGCCGAGTGGTTGACCGCTGCATCCCAATCGCTCGGCACAGTGCTCTTCAATGTGAGCACAACAGCCGCCATAGCCGCCCACTCGATCCCGTCTCAGCGCCATCTCGTATGGAGCCCCGACGCCGGCGGGTCATTGGCCTTCTTGGTCAGCGGCGCAGTCGCGTACATCGCCTACTATCGTGCGACAGGGACGAACTGGGCACCCCGGCGCGCCGACTGGTGGTCGGTGCAGATCAACTGGATCGGGTGCGTGGCATTCGGCGTGTCGGCCGTGGGCGCCTACATCACCCCCGACGGGGTGACGGTCGACGCCACAGTGGCGACGGTGGGGACGTTCATCGGCGCGCTCTGCTTCTTCTTCGCTTCGCTCGTCGTGCTGCCCAGGCGGCGGACGCCCAGTGCGTAGGACGGGCATCATGACGGACAGGCCATCGACGCGACTGACCTGTGACCTGGTTTCGGAGTGGACGACCCGGCTGGAGGCTTACGCCGGAACCAGTCCCCCGACACCACCGATCGGGCGCTTCGGGGCCGACGGCATGACCCAGTACAACGCACTGGTCGACGTGAGCACACCAGACCCCGACAACTTCGGGGCGATGTTGTACCGGCGCACCCTGTCGAAGCTGACCACATACTGTGCACTCCACACGCCGATGCTGTTGGAAAGAACGCCGCAGTTGGTGCGTGCCAGGCCATATGAGAGTGTCGTCGTCCATGTCAGCTCCATGCCCGGCCACATAACGGTCCGACAAGGAACCCGTGATGTCGCCTATCGGCCAGGCCAACTGGTATTCGTGAACTTGGCCGTCCCGTACAGCCAGTACTGCGAATCCGTCACCGACCCCACCGGCATCATCATCCCGACCGAGATGCTGGGACGTCTGCGGAGGACCGCAGAACTGACCGAACGCAGCGGGGCGTCATCAACTCTCCTGGCGCGCGCAGCGGCGGGATTCGTCACACGGTTTGCTGCCGACACCGCGCTCTCGTCCGGGCCTGTCCCACCTGTCGACACCGAGCTGGCCGCCGTGGACTTGATCGCCGCGGCGCTGGCCGAACTCAATGTCGAGAGATACCGCCTCGAGGACAACACCCTGTTCGTTCACGAGGCCGCGCTCGACCTGATCGAACGTCACCATCGCGACCCCGATTTCTCCCCCGACGTGATCGCAGAAGAACTCCATGTGAGTCGGCGCCAGATCTACCGCCATTTCGAGAACGCAGGGCAATCCGTGGCGGGTCTCATCGCGGCACGACGAGCCCGCAGCGCGCGCGAACTCCTGGAAGCCAACCCTGCACTATCCATCTCGGAAGTCGCGGCTGCATGCGGATTCCCCAGCGTCGCCACGTTCAGAAACCGATTCCGACAGCACTACGGAATCGGACCGCGAGATTACCGAAAGTCTGTCCTGCAACCGCAACGATGACTGTCACGCCGGCGGTCCGCTACACCGACAGCAGCAACCCCGCCCCCACCACAAACATCACCACGGCGACGGTGGCATCGAGGATGCGCCACGACCGGGGCGAGCCGAAGAACCGCGACAGCCTGGTGGCGCCACCGCCCAACGTCGCGAACCAGAGCAGGCTGGCCAGGCACGCACCCACGGCGAACGCCCACTTCGCGTGTCCGTGACTGTTCGCGATCGCACCCATGGTGAGCACGGTGTCGAGGTAGACGTGCGGGTTGAGCCAGGTCAGGGCGAGGGTCATGCCCACGGCCGCCCAGCGACTCACCGTCGCGGCCTCACCGGCATTGGCGACGATCGCCTCGGAACTGCGTAGGCAACGCCGCGCCGCCATCAGCCCGAGCACGATCACGTAGCCGCCGCCGAAGATCTTGGCGACTTTGACCACCGACGGATGAGCGGCCACCAACGCACCGAGACCGGCCACCCCAGCCACGATCAGCACCACGTCTGAGATGGCACACACCACCACCACGGGCACCACATGCGCTCGCGCAACCCCTTGGCGAAGGATGAACACGTTCTGCGGACCGATCGCGATGATCAGCCCGGCGCCGGTCAACAGGCCGGCTACGGCGGCAAGAACGTAGGTCGTCACGACTACGAAGTTAGGAGGCACCGCATCAACAGTCCAACGAATGTTTTTCACGAATCATGAATCAGACTTATGATTCCGAAATGGAGATCAGCCAAGAGGGTGTGCAGACGCTGGCCGCAGTCTTGCTGGAGGGCACCTTCGACGGTGCGGCCGGCGCGCTGCACATCACCCCGTCCGCGGTCAGTCAGCGGATCAAGGCACTCGAGGCGTCGGTGGGCCGGGTGGTGGTGCGCCGGACGAAACCCGCCACCGCGACACCTGACGGTGAGGTCCTGGTGCGACTGGCCAAACAGTGGGATCTGCTGACGGCCGAGGCGCGCGCGGAGCTGCTCGGTGGCGATCCCGCCGACCCGCGGGGTCCACGCATACATCTTCCGATCGCGGCCAACGCCGACTCGCTGGCGACCTGGTTTCTGCCCGTGATCGCCCGGATGCACGCCCGGCACCCGGTCGCCATCGAGGTGCTCCGCGACGACGAAAGCCAGAACAGCCGGTTCCTGCGGTCGGGAGAAGTATTGGGCGCCATCACCTCCGACCCGCTCGGCATCCGGGGCTGCACCATCCGCCCCCTCGGAGCAATGCGATACCTGCCGGTCGCGACGCCGGACTTCGTCACCCGATGGATGCCTGACGGGCCGACGACGGATGCGCTGGCACAGGCGCCGATGGTGTTGTTCGATCGCAACGACTACATCCAGCGCGACGTCCTGACCCGACTGGCCGACGGGCCTGTCTCGCCACCGATCAATTACGTACCGGCGTCCACCGAGTTCCATCGCGCCGTCGAACTCGGCATGGGGTGGGGCGCGGTCCCCGAGGTGCAGATCGCCGACGCCCTGCGGTCGGGCCGGGTAGTCCGGATCGTCGACGACCACGCGGACGTCCCATTGTTCTGGCAGTACTGGAAGCTGAGCTCCCCGGTGCTGGATTCGTTGACGGCGCTGACGGTGGCGGCGGCAGCCGAGCATCTCGTGCCCACGAGACAACCAAACCACTGAACGCGATCGACCAACTCGCACGACAGGTTAGACAGCGGTTGATGACTCGTTGGTTGACTCGACGCACCACCACCGATCTAATGACCCCTGACCCAGGAGCCGCGAGATCCGATCGAATCCATTGTGTCGCAGCACCGCGAGGTTTTGAACCGATTGCCATTCGGCGACACAACAGATTTCGAGGATGCGCAGCACGGATTCATCGCGTCGGCAGAGTCATGTGTCATCCGCAACGACGACGGCCGCGTGGTGTGGGACAACGACTCGTATGCCTTCGTGACCGGTGAGGCGCCGGATTCTGTCAATCCAAGCCTCTGGCGCCAATCGACGCTGACCTCGATGCAAGGCCTCTATGAGGTCATCCCGGATCTGGTATATCAGGTGCGCGGATTCGACGCCTCCAACCTCACGTTGATCGAGGGCGACGAAGGCGTGATCGCTGTCGACCCGCTGGTCTCCGCCGAGACCGCAGCGGCCGCCCTGGCCCCCTACCGCGAACACCGCGGACAACGTCCCGTCACCGCCGTCATCTACACCCATTGCCACGCCGACCATTACGGCGGCGTCAGAGGCGTCACCACCCAAGAGGACGTCGACGCCGGCCGGTGCGCGGTGATCGCACCCGAGAAATTCGTCGAACACCTCGTTACCGAGTGGGTCTACGCCGGTGGGGCGATGGCACGACGCATCAGCTACATGTACGGCACCGTGGTCGACCGTGACCCTCGAGGACAGGTGGGTGTCGTTCTCGGACAGACGAATTCGACCGGATCGATCACCCTGATCAACCCGACGATCGAGATCACCGACACCGGGCAGGAACACACTGTCGACGGGCTTCGGCTCGTGTTCCAGCTTGCGCCGGGCACCGAGGCCCCGGCGGAGATGCACTTCTATCTGCCCGACCACCAAGCGCTATGCGTCGCAGAGAATGCCACGCACACCCAGCACAACCTACTCACCCTCCGCGGCGCCGAGGTGCGTGACGCGCACGCGTGGGCGCACTACGTCCAAGAGATAATCGACATGTTCGGCCACACCGCCGAAACAATCTTCTCGCCGCACCACTGGCCGATGTGGGGTAATGAGCGGATCGTCGAGTTCCTGTCGCTGCAGCGAGATCTGTACGCCTACATGCATGATCAGACTCTTCGGCTGCTGAACAAGGGCTACACAGGCATCGAAATCGCCGAAATGATGACACTCCCGCCCGCCCTGGAGAAAGGCCTGGCACGCACGCGGCTACTACGGCTCGGTGAGCCACAACGTCAAGGCCATCTACCAGCGCTACATGGGGTGGTTCGACGGGAATCCGGCACACCTGTGGCAGCATCCCCCCCCCGAGGAGCAGGGCAGACGGTACGTGGAATACATGGGAGGCGCTGCCGCGGTCCTCGAGCGCGCCCGGAAGTCCTTCGACGACGGCGATCTGCGCTGGGTGGCCGAGGTGGTCAGTCATGTGGTGTTCGCCGAGCCGGACAACACCGAGGCCAAGGAACTACTCGCCGACGCGCTGGAACAACTCGGGTACTGCGCAGAGAACGGGACCTGGCGCAACATCTACCTCGCCGGCGCCTACGAACTGCGCCGCGGCAACTTCGGCACCCCGGTCTCCAGTCGGTCGGCCGACACCCTCGCCCAGCTCACACCACCGCAGATCTTCGACGCATTGGCGGTCCAGATCGACGGACCCCGCTCGTGGGATGACACCATCAATCTCGACGTCGTGCTGCCCGACACCAACACGACCTATCGGGTGCTGCTGCGAAACGGCGTGCTCACCCACACCGCGGCACCGGCCGCGAACCCCGCCGATGTAACCATCACTGTGCCGGCCAACCGCCTGTTCACGGCGCTCACCGCCGCCGATCCCACCGACGCGGGTGCGCAGGTCAGCGGTGACCCCGCAGCCCTCGGTCGGCTGGCCGGCTACATCGATGCGCCCGACCCGGACTTCGACATCGTCATGCCGTGAGGGGCGGTGGGTCCGCCATACCGTCGGACCCACCGCATTCAGTTGATTGCCGTCACGTCCGTCAGCACCACCCGCAACGGATGCTCGATCTCGTCGCGCCACAGTCGGGCGGCGAGGTAGAAGGCGCCGGCCACCGGCACCGGCAACAGTCCGGCCAGCACGAAGGTGGCGGTGAGCCCGATGGCATGGCTGATCGGCGCGGCCACCGCCATCGACACGGGCATCAACGCAACAGACACGAAGAAGTCGAGACTGGCCACCCGACCCAGTAGTTCGGGCGGCACCCGCCGCTGCAACAGCGTGCCCCACAACACCATCGGGCCGTCGAACATCACGCCCATCAGAAGGCCGGCGGCGACGAACATCCACGTGGCGTCGGCGACACCCATGATCACCAGGGGCACACTGGAGAAGCTCCAGATGCCGAACATGACCGACAGGTACCGTCGCGGCATCGGGATCGACGCGAACACCAGCGAGGCCGACGCCGCTCCGATCCCGAACCCAGTCAACACCAGCGCGTGATCGGATGCGCCGGCGCCGAGTTCACGCAACGCGAACGGCACCAACACCTCGATCGGCCCCATCACCGCGAGAACGAGAATGCACGCGAAGAACAGCGTCGCCCACAACCACGGGGTACGCCACATGTACGCGAACCCCTCGAGCAGATCGGTGACAACCGACCGCACCGGATGCGCCGTGGTCGCGGTCAGATCCCGTCGCACCGTCACCGGCGTCATCGCCACATACGCCAACGCCGACGACGCGCTGGCAACGCCGGCGAGTACGATGGCCGCCGCCGGTGAGGCCATCGAGATGGCGCCGCCGGCCACGATGGGCCCGATGGCCTGAAAGATCACCGGCCGCAGAAACCCCTCGATCCCGTTGGCCGCCTGCAACTGTGCGGCTTCCACCACGCTGGGCAGCAGCGCCGAGTAGGCCGGGTAGTACATGCCCATCGTGATGCCGCCGAGCAGCGATGCGCCGATCAACACCGGCAGGGACAACACGCCGAGCAAGCCGGCGACACCGACGATGCCGAAGGCTGCGAGCTTGACCAGTTCCAGCCCGATCATGATGCGCCGCTGCGACACCCGATCGGCGAGGATGCCACCCGCCAGGGTGGACACCACCATCCCCACCGCGGCGACGCCGGTCACCACGGCGAGCTGCCCGGGGCCACCGCCGAGTTCGATGACCTGCCATACCACCCCGACCGTCCACACGCCGTCGGCGAACATCGCCAACATCAACCCGAGAACGAGCAGCCGGTACTGCCGCAGCGCGAAGGGTTTCAACGCCGCGGGCAGTTGGTTTCCGGCCGACACGCTCACCTACCCAGCTTGCCGGATATGCAGGTCAGCAAGCCAACGATTTTCTTTCACCCGCATTTCAGCGCTTCTTCAACCGAAGCTCGCTACTTTCGCTGTGTGGATACTCTCAACGGATTGCCTGCGCACCCGCTCCTCGTGCACATCCCGGTGGTCTTCGTGCCCTTGACGGCTCTCATGGCCATCGTTGTCGTGTTGTGGCCGGCGGCACAGCGCCGGCTGGGAATCTTGGTGCCGCTGTTCGCCCTCGCCACCCTGATCGCGATACCGATCACCACCAGCGCCGGCGAAGCACTCCAGCAGCAGCTGGGCAACCCGCCGTTCATCGAGCACCACGCCGAACTCGGCGAGCAGATGATCTACTGGTCCGGGCCACTGTTCGGCCTCACCGTGCTGTGGTGGGCGTTGCACAACGAGCGGATCGTCGCTGCGGTACAGACCCGAGTGCCGTCGATGACCGGCCTGACCCGGCGTGTGGTGGACATCGTGCTGGCCGTGGCGATTCTCGCCGTCGCCATCGCATCGATCGTGATGGTGTACCGCATCGGTGACAGTGGCGCCCAGGCGGTATGGGGGTAGCCTATGAACCGAACAGCGCCCGAGCCGCACGGACATTGATCTCATGCGCGTGTTGGTGATCGAAGACGACCCGCGAGCGGCCGAGACGTTACGGCGAACGCTCACGGCAGATGGCTGGGCGGTGGATGTCGCCGAGGACGGCGCCGAGGGTGTCGAGACCGCATGTGTGCGTACCTACGACGTCATCGTCTGCGACATCATGATGCCGGTGCTCAACGGCTACGAAGCGGTCCGCGAGCTCCGCCGGCGCGACGTGTGGACTCCGGTCATGATGCTCACCGCCAAGGACGGAGATTACGACCAGGCCGATGCGTTCGACCTGGGCGCCGACGACTACCTCGTCAAACCCTTCTCCTTCGTGGTCCTGTCCGCCCGGCTCCGAGCTCTCGTGCGCCGCGGCGCACCGGAGCGGCCCGCGATCCTCCGCGCCGGTTCGCTCAGTCTCGACCCCGCCCGGCGTGAGGTTCGGCGCGACGACGAGCTCATCGAGTTGACCGCTCGAGAGTTCGCCGTCCTCGAATACTTCATGCGTCACAAGGGATCGGTGGTCTCCAAGGCCGAGATCATCGCGTCGGTATGGGACGCCCACTACCGCGGCGACGACAATATCGTCGAGGTCTACGTCGGTTACCTTCGTCGGCGCATCGACACGCCTTACGGTCGCCGGTCGATCCTCACTGTCCGCGGCGCCGGCTACCGACTTGCCGAGGACGGCGGCGACTCGACTGCCTGATCCGTTTCCGGTAGTGGCAGTGACACAGTGATGGTCGCACCGCCGCCGGGGGTCTCGGTGACTCCGACGGTTCCGTGATGGGCCCGGACGATCTCACCGACGATCGACAGACCCAGTCCCACCCCGCCGACGCTACGCGTGCGGGTCGGGTCGAGCCGCACGAATCGCTCGAAGATGCGTGCGCGATCCGGCTCCGGAATTCCTGGACCGTCATCGGCCACCGACACTTCGGCCGTGGCACCGCAGATCGCCATCGAGACATCGACGGACGTTCGGGCGTGACGGGCAGCGTTGTCGCTCAGATTGCGCAGAACCCGAGAGATCTGGCCCCGATCCCCGCGCAGACGTACCGGGAGGACGGTGGCGGTGACCGTCAGGTCGGTGGTGAGGTCAAGCCGGGTGATCTCGTCGTTGACGAGGTCGTCGAGGTCGATATCGGCCAACTCGGGAGTCATCCCGAACTCATCGGCACGGGCGAGCAGCAGCATGTCGTCGATCAGATCACGCAATCGATGTGCCTCCGGCAGAAGCAGAGTCGACACCGTCGCGTGGTCGATCGGCTCGCCGGTTCGGCGTGCGAGTTCGAGCAGTCCCAGAATCGTAACCAGGGGGCTGCGCAACTCGTGTGACGAGTCGCCCACGAAGCGCACCTGTTGTTCCCGGGCGAAGGCCAGCCGGTCCAACATCTCGTTCATGGTGGTGGCCAGGGTTGCGATCTCGTCCTCGGTGGCCGGCACGGGAATGTGCTGCGCGCGGCCCGAGCGCGAGATCGCCGCCACCTCTGCGCGGATGGACTCCACGGGCCGCAAAGCCCTGCCCACCAGATAATGGGTGGCGACGACGGATGCGGCGACGATGATCGGGAAAACCACGCACAGCACCGCGAACACCGTCCATACCGTGGCATGGATCGGACCTTCCGCGGCGCCGACCACAACGGTCACCGTTTCGTCGTCCGGGGTCGCGACGCCCTGCACCGTCACGCGATATTCGGGCTCATCATCGCCGTACGCGGCGTCGACGACGGTCTGACGCTGATCGGCCGCCACCGGCCCCACGATGCCGCGGCTTTGCTGGTCACCCGAACTGGCGGCAACGACCCTGCCAGCCGGATCCAGAATCTGGACCAGGTCGATCGTGTCGGTGTGGACGAGCAGCGCCGGATCGATCCCACCCACACCGTCCGTGGCGGCCGAGTCGGCGATCTCGGTGGCACGCGAGGACGTCGCCGCATCCGCGGAGGAGGTGAGCGAGTGATACAGCACGAACAGCACCACACCGCCGGCGATGGCCAGAGCCAACGTCAGCATGCCTGCGCCGAACACGGTCAGCCGCGTGCGCACACTGGTGCGCCGCTGCCGCACACCACGACCCGACGGGTGACGTCGGCGCGACCGCTTGGGCATCCCCCGAATGTACGTCGTCGCGACGCCTTCCCGAACGGCCCGCAGAGACCGGCAACGTCCGCGCCGGTGCGCACCCGCGCGGGCACCTGTCAATTTCAGCCGGCATTCAGCGGCGTACAGCAGTCCCACAGGTGCCTAGCCACATGCTGGCCTCATGAAGCGGTTCTCGGCCCTCATGATCGCGACCGTCCTACTGTTGCTCGTGTTGGCGTACGGAGTGGGCGTGATGACCCGACACCAGCCGTTGGAAGCGCTCGACGAGTCCACTCTCCAATTCGTGCTCGATCACCGGGACCCCACGCGCAGCGGCATCGTTGTCCTGGTCACCGCCCTGTTCGGACCCCTGTGGGTCGCGGTGATGACGATGACAGCAGCGGGAGTCGCATTCGTCGCCGACCGCACCGTGGTTCGTGCGCTGACCATCGTCGCCACCGTCAGCGCAGCAGGCGGGATCTGCGAGATCCTCAAAGTTGTCGTACACCGAGCGCGGCCACCGGCAATCGATCAGATCACCACGGTAGAGACCGTCAATTCCTACCCCTCGGGACATGTGACGGGCATAGCCGCCCTGCTCCTGGTGTTGGCCGTGATCATCACCCATACCACGCTCACGCGATCGATCGCGATCATCTCGGCCCTCGCGCTCACCGCGGTGGTTGCGGCGACTCGGCTGTACATGGCAGCGCACTGGCTCACCGACGTCTCCGCGGCGGTGGCGCTCGCCGGCGCAGCAGCGCTCACCGTACCGGTTGCGGTTCGCGGCGTCGTTCTCAGATTCCCCATTGCCGCAACAGGTACTGCGCGACATCGGCATCCAGCGCAAGGGCGGCACGAAAGCCGGTGAGCAGATCCATCGACAGCGTCGGCTCGGCTTCCAGCAGCGGAACGGCCATGTCGTACAACGCGATCTGCTCGTGCACGGCATCGGCCTCGACGTGTTCGTCGAAGAATGCAGTCGCGGCATCGCCGTAACCCAGTCGTCGAAGACCTTGTGCGTTGCGTTTGTTCGGGATCGACGAGGTGCACTCGAGTGCCAGCAGGTGGCCGACGACCGCCGCCCGCAGTTCACGCCGTGAAGCGAACAATGTCAACGCATTCGACCATGCCAGGGTGATGGCCGGCAGCCCGCTGGCGTAGAGGGCGTAGTCGGTGGTCAACCCGAGTGCCTGCATTGTCCGAGCGAACAGCGTCGAGTGCATCCACTCGTGACGTCCGCCGCCGTACTCGTCGCTTTGGATCTCCACCAGGGCGGCCTTGGCGCGGCCGGTCAACCGCGGGATGGCGGTGGTGTGCGGATCGGCTTCACGCAGGTGGTAGAGCGACCGATGCCGGAGCAGGTCCCGGTAGTGTTCGACGGTCCCGTTCGTCGCAAGGTGCACCGACAGCGGTGGTGAGTCCACGGCGGCGAGCTCGGCGCGCACTCGATCAGGCAGCTCGGCGGCGGTACACGCCACGATCGGACCTGTCCGATCCCGGATCGCGGCCTCGAGTGCACCACCCAACCGCCACCGCAGATCGGCCACCGCGGGATGTTCGTTCCAACGGTCGTCGACACCGGCCAGTCCGCGACCGTCTAGCTCGGCCAGCAAGAACCATGTGCGCTGTGCGTCGAGGTTGTCGAGAAGCGTTGCATCGTGAGGGAGCGTCAACAGCGCCTGATCGCCGACCGCCAGGCCGCGGCGTGGGTCGTGTGGGTTGCCGTCGAGCAGTTCGGCCAGGGCCCGACCGAGGTCACCGCACGGCTCGACCATCGGGCAGCGCCCGGCCCCAACGGTTTCCGTGGTCACGTCGCCATCCACCCACGTTCGGCCACCGGTCGGCGGCTGCGTTCGTCAACTCGCTCGCGTCCGGCCGCCTCGTGGCGCACCATGGTGATATGGATTCCGCTCAGTTCGAGAACCCGCGCAGTGCGCGTCGCGCCCCCGCGCGCATCACGGTCACCCCCGGTGGCCCCCTGGTGGTGCGTGGCGACGTCGAGATCGTCGACACCCTGGGCGATCCGGTGCCGCGGCGCCGCGCCACGGTGGCCCTGTGCCGGTGTGGCCGGTCGGCGATCCAGCCGTACTGCGACGGGAGTCACGCGGTTGGTCGTTCCCCCATCCGCGGCGAGTGAGTGGCGTCGAGGCTGCCGGGTCACATCGACTCCACGCGCTGCACGATGCGTGTCGACACCGCGTCGATCTCGCAGTGGCCGAATGCTTCTGCGCTGCCTGTCATCCGCACGACGAGACCGCCATCACGGGTCGGTGAGCCTTCCACCTGCAGCAGCCACCGTGTGTGCGAAGGCGGGAACACGTGGAGTCGACCGGGGTAGGCGGCAGTATCGATCGCCGGTGTCCACCCGATGAGCAGCGGCACCGCGAACAGGTGGCCGTCCACCGCCGGACGCCCGAGAGCGCACAGCACGTCCTCCATGGGCTGCGTGGTCGCGTCGATACATGCTCGGGCGACCTCGGTGGCACACCGATGATCGGCATCGGCGTCGAGCGGGATCAGCGCGCTGAGGACGAAATCGCCGACGACGTCCTCGGAGCCGGCCGGCCGTCGGGAGATCGGGGTTGCCGACATGATGTGTCGATCGCTGGTGACATCGGCCAGCGCCGCCGCGACGACGCCCCGGAACGCCTCGAACGGTGTCATGCCCCGGGCGGCGGCGTCCTCAAGAAAACGCTCGTAGAATCGCACACCGATCACGGTCCTGGCGCGAACTGCCGCGGCGATCGGCAGGTGGTCGGGCGTGATGCCGGCCAGCGTCCACGCCGCATCCGGTGCGGCAGAGACGATGTCGGCGTGGCGAGGGTCTCCACTCGACTCGGTCGGACAGTGCCACGGCCCGGTCGGCGCCGGCGGCAGGCGCCGACCCTGCATCAGCGCGGTCGCCTCAGCAGCCACGATCGCCAGCGACTGCCCGTCGACAGCGATGTGGTGCGCGACGATGACCACCGCCGTCACGGTGCCGGCGGGGCCGGTGACCATCGCGACAGCGACCGGAGGAGCGGTTCGCACGTCGAGCTTTACCGAGAGTTCCGCAGCGATCAGCTCCAGATCGGTGCGTCCGGGCGTCGCCGGCGACTCGGTCACCGACAGCACCGCGTCCACCGAGATGTGCGATTCGGTGTGCACGACCGGACCGTCGGCGGTGTCGGGAAAGCTGGAGCGCAACAACGGGTGTCGGTCCAGCAGTGTCTGCACCGCAGAACGCACGTCGGCCGGCTCGGCCGCGGCTGCAGACTCGGGTACCCACGCGATGCGGATGAGTTGCGCGGCCCGATCACCGGGTTCGCGGGACACGGTGCGCTCGGCGGCAGACAGAGAACGCTCGCACTGCCGCTCGCTCGGCGAGGGCGACGGTCGCGAGGGCTGCCGGGGTGTGTCCGACATCCGGGCGGCGACCTCGGCCAGAGCGGGTGCGGTGAGCAGGTCGTTGGCGGTGACCTCGGGATATCCGGCGGCGGCGAGTACCCGGGCGGCCCGTATCACCGCCAGCGAGTCGCCACCGTTGTCGAGGAAGCTGCGATCGAGATCGATCGACGTCACGCCGACCGCGTCAACGACGGCCTCGAGCACCAGCTCTTCTCGTACCTCCCGGGGCCGACGAAGCGCCGGCTGTTCGGGCAGGTGGTGCGCATCGAGCGCCCGCCGGTCGAGCTTGCCGTTGCCGGTTCGGGGCAGCTCGTCGAGACTGACGATCCACGACGGGATCATGTAGGTCGGCAGACTCCGCGCGAGATGGCTGCGCAGATCGCCGGCATCCGGTGACGTACCGGGTGATTCGGGTACCACGAAGGAGATCAGCGCCTTTCGGCCGGAGGGCAGTTCACGCAGGACTGTGGCGCTGTGCCGCACTGCGTCGGCCATGCTCAGCGCGGCATCGATCTCGCCGAGTTCGATGCGCAGTCCGCGCAGCTTCACCTGGTGATCTCGGCGCCCCAGGATGTGTACCTCCCCGTCGTCGGTCCACGTGGCGAGATCACCGGTTCGGTACATCACCGGGTCGTCGGCGAACGTGCACGCCTCGAAGACGGCGGCGGTCTGTTCTGGGTCGTCGAGGTACCCGTCAGCCACCTGGGGACCCGAGCAGTGCAGGGTACCGAGCGCGCCCGGTGGTTGGGGCCGTCCTCGGCGGTCGAGAATCGCTTCGGTCACCCCGACCATCGGTGGTCCGACCGTCACCGGTCGGCCCGGAACGAGCTCGCCGGAGAAGTTGATGCTGCACCGGGTTTCGGTGGGCCCGTACGCATTGCGCATCCTCACGCGGTCGCCCCAGGTTGCCACCAGCCGGGCCGGGATGGCTTCGCCACCGAGCACCACGTGCTGAAGTCGGTCGGCGACACCGACGGGCAGGGTGTCGAGTACCGACGGCGTCACGATGATGTGGGTGACGTCGCGCTCGTCGATCACAGCGGCGAGCGCGTCACCGCCGTGCGCCGTCGTCGGTGCGACGACCAGGGCAGCGCCGGTGGCCACCGAAGACAGCATCTCGACGATTCCGGTGTCGAAGGTGGGCGCGGATGCGTGCAGCATCCGGGATTCCGGTGTGAGCGCATATGACCGCCGGATCTCTGCCACCAGCGCAGGAATTCCGCGATGTGGCATGTCCACACCCTTCGGCTGACCCGTCGATCCGGAGGTGAACAGTAGGTATGCGCGGTCGTCGGCACCGCGGTCGATCCCGGGGGGTTGCCATGCGGGTTCGTCGGTGGTGTCCGATGTGGACTCGTCGATGCCGGTGATGTCGAGTTCCACCCAACGCACCGGCGGCGGACCCGGTCGGCCCGGGGCGCACAAACCCACTCGGACATTGGTGCGCGCCAGAATTTCCCGCGTCCGGCTTGCGGGCGCGAATGGATCATTGACGGGCACCCACACTGCGCCGGCCCGGACCACCGACCAGAACGCCACGACCGACGTCGCCGACCGGTCGACGCACACCGCCACCGCGTCCCCCGGTCCCACCCCCTCGCTGATGAGCGCCCGGGCACCACGATCGGCGGCGGCCACGAGGTCGCCTCGAGTGAGTACGACATCACCGTCAAGGATCGCCGGCTCCGCCGGACGGTGCACGCGAAGGTGCTCGAGCATTCCCGCGGTCGGGACGAACGGTGGCGCCGGCGGCCCACTGCGGCAACGGAAACGGCCCCACTCGCCGGGCAGGAAGATCGACCTGTCCGACACCGGCTCGTGCCCGTCGATCTCGTCCAGCGTCGCAGCCAGGTGTCCGTCGAATCGGGCAGCCAACGTCGCCAACCCATCCGAGTCGACCCGCTCGGACGGCGCCTCCCAGGTGATCGCCCGCAGTCCGTCGTGATCGGCCGGGTGCAGGGTGACCGCCACATCGCCGACCGGTCCGGTCCGCAGCACCTCGATCTGCCAGTGCACCCCGTCCACGGTGGGCCGGCTCACCGCAGGTAGGAGGTTGACCACCGCACCGAAGTCGGTGATGTCCTCGCGCGCACGCATCATCTCTTCACGCCGGAACAGCTGGTGGCGCAGGCTTCCCACCACGGTGGTGGCGACCTGCGTGACGGCACTACGCACTGGCCTATCGCCGATCCCGTTGAGGGACAGTGGAATCACGTTCGACAGGGGTGCGACAGTCCGCTTGCGCACACCTGATGTGCGGGCCGCGACCGGCAGCGACAATCCGACGTCGGTAGTGTCGAGCATCCGCGCGCAGAAGGTCGCGAAGGCGGCCACTGTCTCGGTGGATGTCGGCGACCGTTCGCCCGTCACCTGCCTCGTGACGCGGGTGATGGCGGAGGTCGGGACGGTCGGCGCGCCGGCGAGAAACGATGATTCGTGGCGGGCCAGAGTGTCTGCCCAGTACGACGCGTCGGTATCGTGCCGATCAGACTGTTGGTAGCGCGCGTCAGCGCGGTCGATGTCTGCGTCGCTCGGTACGCGTAGATCGCCGGCACACGCGGTTCCGCCGTACACATCGGCGATGTGTCCCATCACCCGCCAGGCGCCGGCACCGTCGGTCAGCACATGGTGGACGCGTACCACCCAGTGATGCAGTTGCGGGTGCATGGTGTGCAATTCGCTGCGCCACAACGGTGTGGTGAGATCGGCGCCGTCGAGCGCATCGATGAACTCGTCGGCGCGCAGAGCGCCGGCGGTCACCGGGTCGGGCTCGCCAGAGAGATCCACGAGTTCCACCACGGCCCGCCCGGAGCCTGCCGGCCGCAGCGGCTGCGCGCAGTCGGGGTCCGCGGGAGACAGTTCGGGCGGGATGTGCACGTCGTGCCAACCGATGTGGTCGAGCACGTCCCGGGTCGACCGGATGAGGCGACGGGTGTCGAGGGGTCCGACGAGGGTGACGCGGAAGGCGACCACATGCGAGACCTGGGGCCGAAACAGTTGCGCCAACCAGAGCGCTCGTCGGGCGACCGTCACCGGTGCACCGGCCCTGTCGCCGAGATGCACGCTCGATGAGACGTTCCGATGGCCGCGAGGTCATTGCCGATTGTGTGTACCACCTGTCGTCGGGTTACGACCCGACAGGACTTCGGCGACCGTCCGGTCGCCGCGGTTCCCGCCGCCCCAGTGAGTACTCATACCGCCAACCTATGGTGCAGAAGTTGAAAGGGTGCTGAACCCGCGGGTCAGGCCCCGAGCGCCCGCGCGAACATCGGCCAGGACTGGTGCATCTGGTCCTGCCAGTATCCCCAGGAGTGCGTACCGGCGGCCGGGAAACGCACGGTCGCCGGGATGCGTAGTGCCGCCAGCCGACCGGCCAGGGTCTGCGTGCAGTATCGCGACACCGCCTCGGAAACACCGCCGACGGCCACCTGGTCGGCCAGTGCCCCGACGTTCCCACCGATCCTGCGGTCGCTCAGCGTGTCATGCGCGCCGGGTAGACCGGTCGCGGCGCTGATCCAGAGTGCGGGTGTGCGATTGCGCAGCTTGTAGGCGTTCACCACCGGGTCCTGTGCGGTCCATTGCGGGTCTCCCGGCGGACCGTACATGTTGCTCGCGTCGGCACCGCCCGGGAAGAACGCGACGGACCGAAGTGCGAGCTGCCCCTGGGGAGAAGCGGTGTCCGCACACCCGGAGTACGCACCGACAGCGCGGTACATTCCGGGATGGTTCTCGGCGATCCGGATCACCGCGGTCCCCGACATCGAGATCCCTGCAATCCCCCGCGACCGAGCGAGCCCAGTGACGCCGCCGTGTGCGCGTTCGAACGCCCGGGGCAACTCGGAGGTCAGGAAGGTCTCCCACCGCAACGGCCGATTCGTGGTGACCCCGAAGCGGAAGTTCGCAGCCGGATCGACACGCCGCCAGTCCGCGTAGTAACTCGCGGCGCCGCCGATCGGGGTGACGGTCCAGACGTTCTTGCGGGCGTAGAAGGCGTTGGCGTCGGTGGCGTGCGTCCAGTCGTCGTCCTTCTCGCCGCCGGTCGATCCGCTCAGCAGATACATCACAGGCGCACCCGGATTGTTGTTGGCCGGCGACTGCACCAGCACCGGGACCTGGGTGTGCATCGACGGCGACCACACCGAGGCCACAAAGTTGCGTGGCGACGTCCGCGTCTCTCGGTAGGGCGCGGCCGAGGTGGCGTGTGCGTACCGAACACCGTCCAGGGTGTCCCCGCGTGCCGGGGTGTGACCTGCGACGACCGCGGTTCCGATGACAGCGGACAGCGCCAGCAACATGGCCGCGGCACTGCGGGTCACTACTCGAATCGACTGTGGCATGGGGCCCTTTCGGGTCGCGGAGTGCCCGGGATCGGCCGCCGGACAATGCCATAGTAGGCACAGGGCCGGTGTTACCCGGAGCGCATTGGGTCAAACGTCCAGGAGGTGACATGACCGGCCGCGGATCAGCGCAGAACGCCCGGCCCGTGATGTTGGGCGTCACCGTGCTCGCGCTCACCCAGTTCGTGATCATCGTCGATGAGACCGCGGTCTCGATCATCGGCCCGGTGATGGCGCGGGACCTGCATCTCGGAGCCGAAGCCCGACATGTCCTGATCACCCCGTTCGCGGTGGCATTCGTCTGTGCGCTGCCACTCACCGGAGCACTGCTTCGGCGAGCCGACCCGCGGGCCGCCGTGATCCCGGCAGCGATCGCCTTCGCGCTGACCGCGGGCGCAGGCGCTGCGGCACAGAACCTCCCGCAACTCGTCGGGGCACGGGCTGCGCAGGGTGCGGCCGCGGCGGTCAGCGCAACGTGCCTGCTCGCGTCTGTGCATCTGGTCACGTCCGGGCACCCGCTGCGGGTCCGCGCATTCGCCGTGTTCTCGCTGGTATCCGGTGCCGGGGCCGTCTCCGCGCTGGTGCTGATCGCACCCTTGGCGAGCGCGTCGTGGCGCTGGTGTTTCGTCGCGGTCGCCGTAGGGGCCGTGGGGTGCGCCGGCGCATGGATGGCGGTGTCGCGGCGACTCCGGCGATTGTCGCCGGAGTCGCCCGATGCGCCCGACCCCGCACTGTCCGGGGACGTGCCACCGCGGCCAGACCATCTCACCGCGTGGACATTCGCGGCCGTCATCGGAGCAAACGCCGTGCTCGCACTCACCGTGATCAGTGTGAGCTTTGAGCTCCAGCAGGATCACGGGTGGTCGCCCACCCAGATGGGCTGGGGGTTCCTGGTGCTCAACGGTGCCGCCGCGCTCGGTGCCCTCACGGTGGCTCGAGTCGGCGCGGCGAGCTCGGTGCGCCTGCCGTTGATTGTCGGCATGTTCGTCCTCGCCGGTTCCTGCATCTTGTCGGCGACCGTTGCGAGCACGCCGATCACGTTGCTCCTCATCACGATCCCGGTGGGTCTCGGTATCGGGGTGGTGTTCCCCGTCGCCAATCACGGCACCCTGGACACCGCAGGCGCACGTCCGGTCGGGCGGGCCGCGGCGCTCGGGGCCGCGCAGCAGGCAGGACTGGCGGCCGGCGCGATCGTCGCCGCCACACGTTCAAACATCGTGGTGCTGGGGGTGGCGGTCGTCGTCGCCGTCGGGGTACTGACCGCCCTGCTGCTGACCGCGACAACCGCCCGCACCTGATACGCCGATGGCGCGGCCGCTACGCAGACTTCTTGGCAGCGGTCTTCTTTGCCGTGGTCTTCTTGGCGGCCGTCTTCTTCGCCGTCGACTTCTCGGTGGTCTTCTTGGCCGCGGTTTTCTTCGCCGGCGCCTTCTTTGCCGGTGCTTTCTTCGCCGCCGCCTTCTTGGCCGGTGTCCTCTTCGCGGTGGACTCCTCGTCGTCGGATCCACCGCCGGAGTCCTTGTCCTTCACCGATGCTCGCAGCGCGGCGAGCAAATCGGCCACCTCGGAGTCCTCGTCGGCCTCGGGCTCCTCGTCACTTTCCGGGAACGCCTCGGCACCATCGGCCTTGGCTTCCACGAGTTTCGACAGTTCGTTCTGGTAGCGGTCCTCGAACTCCGACGGGTCGAAATCCTTGGCCATGGTCTCGATCAACGACGCCGCCATGTCGAGCTCCTGCGGGCGGATCTCGGTGTCTTCCTCCAGGAACGGGAAGTCCGCGGCACGCACCTCGTCGGGCCACAACAACGTCTGCAGCGTCATCACGCCGTCCACCACCCGCAACGCAGCCAACCGGGTGCGGTTACGCAACGTGAACTGGGCGATGGCGAGTCGTTCGGTCTTCTGCAGCGCCTGCGCGAGCAACGCATACGCCTTCGGCGATTTCGACGATGGCTCGAGGTAATAGGGCTTGTCGAAGTAGATCGGGTCGACCTGTTCGGTCGGCACGAACTCCAGGATCGAGATCTCCGGGCTCTTCTGCACCGGCAGCGTCGCGAGGTCCTCCTTGGTGAGGATCACCGTCTCGCCGGAGTCGGTCTCGTAGGCGTTGGCGATGTCGGAGTAGTCCACCTCGGTGTCGGTGCCCTCCCGCACCCGGCGGTACCGAATTCGCGTGCCGTCCTTGGAATCGACCTGGTACGACCTCCGGTCGTGACTTTCCGTGGCGGAGTACACCTTGACCGGCACGTTGACCAGGCCAAAGCTCAGATCGCCCTTCCAGATCGAGCGCATGCGCCCCATTGTGCCACCCATTCGCGCGATCCTCGGCCCCGACGACAAGTCGGGCGTGGACAATGGACGTCATGGGTGGTGGTGAGAGCCTCGACATCGACGGCCGGCGTATCCCCATCACCAATCTCGACAAGGTGCTGTTTCCTGCCACGGGGACCCGGAAATTCGAGGTCATCGACTATTACTCGCGGATCGCGGCAGTCATGTTGCCGCACCTGGCGGGCCGTCCGATCACCCGCAAGCGGTGGCCGAACGGGGTCGAGTCGATGCCGTTCTTCGAGAAGGATCTACCGTCATCGGCGCCGGATTGGCTCGCACGGTTCGGCGAACAGCACAGCAAACGCGTCATCACCTACCCGCTCGCGACGTCGCGGGCCGACCTGGTGTGGTTCGGGCAGATGGCCGCGCTGGAACTGCACACCCCGCAGTGGCGCGTGCCGGCCGACGAGGCAGCACCCAAGGCTGATCGCCTGGTCCTCGACCTCGACCCCGGGCCGGGGGTGCCGCTGACGCAGTGCGCTCAGGTCGCGTTGATGATTCGCGACATGCTGGAGGCGGCCGGGCTGACGGCATTCCCGGTGACCAGCGGTGGCAAGGGTATGCACCTGTACGCCCGGTTCGATCGGCCCGTCTCCCCCGATTCCGCCCGCACGGTCGCCAAGCAGATCGCCACCTCCCTGGCGGCCGCACATCCCGACGACATCACCGCGACCATGGCGAAATCCGTCCGTACCAGCAAGGTGTTCATCGACTGGAGCCAGAACAGCGGATCGAAGACCACCCTCGCGCCCTACTCGATGCGTGGCCGCGAGCAACCATGGGTGGCCGCACCGCGCACCTGGACCGAACTCAGCGAGCCCGATCTCGCGCAGTTGCTGTTCAACGAGGTCCTCGAACGGGTCGACTCCGTCGGCGATCTCCTCGCCGACCTCGACGAGCTGCCCGAACTCGATGACGCCTCCCCGCCCCCAGCGGAGACCCGGAGCGCCAACGGAGGGTCGCCACGTTGGGCCCCCGAACCGAATCCCGTCGTCAGCCTCGGCGAGTACCGCCGCAAACGTGACGCCGACAAAACCCCCGAACCCTTCGGCGACGACGCCCATCGCGAACGGACACAGTCCGAAGACACCCCGGGCGACCCGATCTTCGTCATCCAGGAACACCACGCCCGGCGCCTGCACTACGACTTCCGGCTCGAACGCGACGGTGTGCTGGTGTCCTGGGCGGTGCCGAAGAACCTGCCCGACGACCCGGGTCAGAATCGGCTGGCCGTACACACCGAAGACCACCCGATGGACTACGCCGACTTCGAAGGTGACATCCCGGCCGGCGAATACGGTGGCGGCCACGTGGAGATCTGGGATCGCGGCACCTACGAGACGGAGAAGTGGCGCGACAACGAGGTCATCGTGCGGTTGCATGGCAACCGAATCCAGGGCCGCTACGCATTGATCAAGACCGGTGACAAGAACTGGCTCGCACATCTGATGAGCGACGAGCCGCGACCGATCCTGCCCGACAGCCTGCGTGATCCGCGGCCGATGCTGGCCACCGACGAATCGATCGAGAACCTGGACGGGCGAGACTGGGCGTTCGAGGGTAAATGGGATGGCTATCGAATCCTGTTGCGCTACATCGACGGGAACTTCCGACTCACCTCCCGATCGGGCATCGACATGACCGCCGACTTCGCCGAATTGCAGTCCATTGCCGATGATCTGGGGCTCATCGACGTGGTCCTCGATGGCGAGGTGGTGGCCCTCGACGCCAGCGGCCGCACCAATTTCACCCTGCTGTCGGCGCGCAACAACACCGACGAGGAGCTGACGCTGAAGTTCTACATCTTCGACATCCTCTACCTGAACGGGACTTCCCTGCTACGCAGGCCGTGGTCGCAGCGTCGTGAGCTGCTCACCGAACTTGCGCCGGCCTTCGCCCGTTCGGCCTACGCCGAGGTTCCGGCGTTGCTACCAGGGCCAGGCCGCGCGGCAGTCGAGGAGAGCCGCGAACAGGGCTACGAGGGTGTCGTCGCCAAGCGCCGGACGTCGACATATCAGCAGGGTCGTCGCACCACCCAGTGGCTCAAACACAAGAACTGGAGCGACATCGAGGTGGTGGTCGGCGGCTACCGCCCGGGCCGGGGCAATCGGGCGCACACCATCGGCTCATTATTGCTCGGGCTCCCCGAGGACAACGGGCTGCGGTATGTGGGCCGCGTCGGCACCGGCTTCACCGACGCCCAATTGCGGTCCCTGGCCGAGGAACTCGAGCCCCTGCGGATCAACCGCTGCCCGTTCGTCGACAAGCTCGACCGACCGGTGGCCTCCAGCGCCGTCTGGGTGCTACCCAAGATCGTCGGCGAGGTCCGGTTCATGGACTGGACCACCACCGGCCACCTGCGCCATCCCAGTTGGCGCGGCATCCGCCGGGACAAACTGCCCGGCGACCTGTGAGGAGAAGGGAGGACCCACGTCCAACGAACTCATCGCCATCAGCACTCCCGACGGCGTGGCTGATGCCTATGTGACCACTCCCGACGACGTGCCCGGCCCCATGCCCGGTGTGCTGTTCATCGTCGACGCAATCGGCTTACGTCCGCAGACAAAGGCGATGGCCGATCGGATCGCGTCCTGGGGCTATGTCGTACTGGCGCCCAACGTGTTCTACCGCGACGGGACCGCTCCCACTTTGGAACCCGTCGGCGACCTGACCGAGCCGGAGAACCGTGCGACGTTCAAGTCCGAGGCAATGTCGCGGGTGAAGGCACTCACCAACGACCTCGCCGAGCGTGACCTGTCGGTCTACATCGACACCCTCCGCGGGCGCGACGACGTCCGCCACAGCGACATCGGTGTCACCGGCTACTGCATGGGCGGCCGACTGGCGTTGCTGGCCGCGGCGACCCGCCCCGACGCGGTCGGTGCGATCGGTATGTTTCACACGGGCGGCCTCGTGACCGACAACCCGGACAGCCCACATCGCCTGCTGCCGAGAATCCGAGCCGATGTTCTGGCGATTCACGCAGACCAGGACCGTTCGCTGCCGCCGGAGGCCGTCGCCGAGTTCGAGCACGCGTTGACCTCATGTGGGGTCAGCCATTCGGCTTGGGTCCACGAGGGTGCCCACCACGGGTTCACCATGGCCGACACGGCCGCGTACCATCCGGCGGCGGCCGAAGAACACTTCGAGCGACTCGACGAGCTGTTCACCCGAACACTTCGTTGACGCGCGGTGGGCGCGGGACCCTAGACCTCGAGGATGACCTTCACGCAGTCGGCGGAACGCTCCGCGACGCGCGCGTAGGCTGCCGCGGCGTGCTCCAACGGCATACGGTGGGTGAAGATCCCGTCGGTGGACAGCTCACCCGAACGCACCAGCGGCAGGAGCTCCGGCCAGGCCTGCTGGATGGGTGCGGTGGTAGATCGCAGGGTGACGCTACGGATCAGGGCCATGGTCGCGGGGAACGGGAACGGGTTGAGGTCGTGCACGCCGACGACCGACACCGTGCCGCCGGCCCGAACAAGCGACAACGCGCTGCTCATGGTGGTGTCGCTGCCAACCGCGTCGATCACCGCGTGCGGCCCCCGTCCACCGGTCTGCTCGGTCAGGACCCCCAACTCCGAAGGGTCCAGCCCGACCGCACCACTCGCGGCGGCCGTCGCACGACGACCGGCCACCGGGTCGACGGCGTAGACGGTCTCGGCACCGAGCGCCAGGGCGCTACGCACCGCGCACAGACCCACCGCCCCCAACCCCGTGACCACTGCGCTACCACCTGCCGGGATGTCGGCGCGCCGGGCGCCGGCCCAGCCGGTCACCAGGTTGTCGGTCAGCAGCAGCGCCGCCTCGGCGCCGAGATCGTCGGGCATCGAGAGCAGTTGGAAGTCCGCGGCCGGTACCGCGAGGAGTTCGGATTGGGCACCGCCGAGAACGCCGCATCCGAAGATGACCGGCCCCTGCACACAGGTAACCGGGTCCAGCGTCGAACATCCATCGCATGCACCGCAACCGGCCACCGACGACACCACCACCCGGTCGCCGACGGCATGCTCGCGCACCTGCGACCCCACCTCGACGACGGTGCCGAAGGCTTCGTGCCCCAGGGAGATCGGCGCGATGAGCGGGTAGTCACCTTCATAGAAGTGGAGGTCGGACCCGCAGATCGCGGTCTGCTCCACCTGCACGATCGCGCCGTCGGGGCCGGGCAGGACCGGGTCGTCGACGGTGTCGACCCTGACCTCACCGGGGTTCTCGATCAGTACGCTTCGCATCAGCAGATCCCTCCAGCACCCGCGGTCGACGGCGGCCATCGAAGATGTGGCCATCGTTGAGGTGTGGGGTCCCCCGACCCTGCCGCGTTCATCGGTACACAGTAGGCAGCCGACGCGGCCGCTCGTGGCTTTTTGCGCGGCGACGACGGCCCTCGTCGCGCCGAGGACGGGTTGCTTGACTAGCCTCAGGTTAGTCAGTGAGCAAGGAGCGTGAGTGTTCGTCGTCGCCCACATCAGCGACCTTCATTTCAACGGCACGCGGTACAACCGCCGCCGGATCGAAGCGACGCTCGACTACATCCACGCCCGCGCCGCCGGCATCGACGCTCTGCTGGTCACCGGCGACATCACCGACGAGGGCAGTGAGTCGGAGTACCGGGAGGCCTACGGCACGCTGTACAGCCCGCTGCCGATGCTGATCACCGCCGGCAACCATGATCATCGGGAACGCTTCAACGACGGTCTGCTCGGTCACCGCAGCAGCGCGCCGGTCAACCGTTCCGAACTGATCGACGGGGTGCTGTTCGTCGTCTGCGACAGTTCCATTCCCGGCCGCAACGATGGCCACCTCGACGACGAGACCCTCGGCTGGATGTCGGAGCAGATCAGTGCTGCCGGTCCACGGGTTCCGGTGATCGTGGCGTTCCACCACCCGCCGACCACCCTCGGCATGGATTTCATGGATTCGATCCGGCAAACCGGTGAGGAACGACTGGCGGCACTGGTGACCGAGCATCCGAACATCGTGGGTTTCGTCTGCGGGCATGCGCACACCCCGGCGGTCACCATGTTTGCCGGCCGACCACTGGCGATCGCGCCGGGCGTCGCCTCCACCTTGAACCTCCCGTTCGAGGGCACCGAGATCATCAACCGCGGCCAACCGCCCGGTATCGCCTTCCACATGGTGTCCGGTCTCGACGACGGACCCGACGCCTGGCGGCTGATCACTCACTATCGGTCGGTGATGTTCTAGAACTCGGGCGAGTGCGACGAACGTGCCGAAAACCGCTACGTTCGACTCACTCGGCGGGCAGCGAATCGATCGCCGACGACCCTGCGTCGAGAAGACTTTCGAGCAGCTTCTCACCGAACTCGGGGATCAGGCCCGGCCCGGTGTCGGGCAGATTGTCGGGCAACGGCAGCCCGGCCGTGCGTGTCGCCGGGATCTCGGCCGCGCGGGTGGCCTCGAGCCGGATTCCCTTCTGCCGGTCGCGGGTCAGCGGTTCGCGATATTTGTCGAGTTCGGTCGCGGTGGTCACGGTGGCCACCGACCGCAGTCCCACCGCAGCGAAGTCGGCTGCCGCGCGCCGGATGTGGTTGGGTGAGGTGATCAGGATGATGTCATTGATGCCTTGCCCGCGGAGGATCTCGGCGGTGTTCTGCGCGTTGGCCACCGTTGATCCCGAGCGCCCCTCCTCGGTGATGCGTCCGGCGTCGACGCCGTTGGCCACCAACCATTTCTTCATCGCGGCCGCCTCGGTGATGCCCTTCTTGGGGGCGCCGCCTGCCACCACGATCGGCGCGGATGCCGCGGCCTCGGCCTGCGCCTTGCCGGCGGTGACGCGGCGGATCAGCTCCGGCGCCATCTTGCCATTGCCGTTGAGCCCGTATCCGAGAATGACGATCGCCGTCCGGCCGGTCACGGTTTTCGGGGAGGTGTCCGGCACGATCTGCGCGGCGGCATCCACCCCGGCGATGATGTTGCGCGCGGTCGTGTGCAACGTCCGGTTGATCCCGTTCAGCTTCGCCAGCGCTGCATCACTTCCGGCGGCATCGTCGACCTGCGCCGACCAGATGGCCTGCAGCGCAAGTGCATACGGGTCCACCGGAACCACGCTGAGCATCTGCTGCAACGACTCGAGCCCACCGGTCACGTCACCGGCGGCGAACTTCTGCTGCGCCGAGTTGTAGAACGTGGACGGGTCCATCGCGGTGACCGCCGGGCGGACGCCCGGTTGCGCGGAATGGTCGACCGGCAGCGCGCCGATCACGAGACCACCGACGGCCGCGGTCGCCACCACGCCGACAGCGGCCAGGCGTGCACGTTTCACTCTCGTCACACGAGTCACTTGCGTAACAGTAGGCTGGGAACCTCACGCCGCAGCACCCGTCCGATCCCAACTCGATAACACCCACCGAATCCATCAGCGCCGGATTCCGGCCACCTTCAGCAACTCCGGGCGACGCAGCACGAGTCCGACCCACAGCAAGACACCGAAGTAGACGGCGAACAGGGTGTGGTCCAGCAGCGGCGCCTCGATACGCATGTTGGCGGTGACCGCGCCACCGAGGTAGGCGGTCAAGCCCACCGCGCCGAGCACCGCGGTCCGCGGGATTGCGAACACCACAAGGCAGATGAGCAACACGGTGCCCATGATGTAGGTCTGGTCGATGGGGAAGCCGAGCTCGGCGGTGCTTTCGACGACACTTTCGGGCTGCGTCAGCTTGCCGACGATGTCGAAGACCAGGAAGGCGCCGAGCACGACGCTGATGACGACTCCCGTTGTGTGCCGCCAATTTCGGCGGGTGGTGGTCCGGTCGGTTTCGGTGATGGTGTGGGTGGTCATGATGTCCTGCGATGGTGGTGGGTGGTTGTGCGTAAATAGACCACCACTCACCACGAAACTCATCGCCCGCCTCGCCAGACCCCCGAAGACGACTCTTCCCCCGGGTGTTGTTTCTTCGGTCGACTGCAGTCGGCCGAAGAAGCGATACCCGGGGGAAGAACCGAGAAGCGCTACAGCGCCTTGAGCTCCTCGATGACGCTGTCGACGCTCTTCTTGGCGTCGCCGAACAACATCGACGTACCGTCGGCGAAGAACAGCGGGTTCTCGATGCCGGCGTAGCCCGAACTCATCGACCGCTTGAGCACGATGGTCGACCGGGCCTCGTCGACGTTGAGGATCGGCATGCCGTGGATCGGGCTGCTCGGGTCGTTGCGGGCGGCCGGGTTGGTGACGTCGTTGGCGCCGATGACGATGGCGACGTCGGTGCGGTTGAACTCACCGTTGATGTCGTCCATCTCCTTCATGGCGTCGTACTCGACGTCGGCCTCGGCCAGCAGCACGTTCATGTGTCCGGGCATCCGGCCGGCCACCGGGTGGATGGCGTACTTGACCTCGACGCCCTTGCCCTCGAGCAGGCTGGCCATCTCCTTGACGGCGTGCTGGGCCTGCGCAACGGCCAGCCCGTAGCCGGGCACCACGATGACCTGGTTGGCATAGGCCATCTGGATCGCGGCGTCGGCGGCCGAGGTGGCCTTGACGGTACCGCCGGCCGCGCCGCCCGGACCGGCTGCGGCGTCGCCACCACCACCGAAGGAGCCGAACACGATCGCCGGGATGGACCTGTTCATCGCCTTGGCCATCAGGTTGGTCAGGATCGAACCCGAGGCGCCGACGATCATGCCGGCCACGATCAGCGCGGTGTTGTCCAGCGCGATACCCGCGGCCGCCGCCGACAACCCGGTCATCGCGTTGAGCAGCGAGATGACCACCGGCATGTCGGCGCCGCCGATCGGGAACACCACGAATAGCCCCATCACACCGGCCGCGACGAGCAGGCCGAGCATCCACCAGCCGCTGGCGCCCCCACCATTGGCGGCATTGATACCGAGGTAGACGGCGATGGCCAACGCCACCACCAGGAGCACGATGTTGGCGAGCTGGAACAGCCGCGCGTTGCCCACGAACAGCTTTTCCAGCCCCTTGGGCAGGATCTCCTGCAACTTGGAGAACGCGACGAGCGAACCCCAGAACGAGATCGAACCGATGATCGCGGCGATCAACGACCCGATCACCAGCGGCGAGGCCGGTTCGGTGTTGTGGAACTCGCCGAAGCCGGAGGTCTCCAGGAACTCCGCCCACGCGATCAGCGCGACGGTACCGCCACCGACACCGTTGAACAGCGCCACCAGCTGCGGCATGGCTGTCATCTTGGTGCGCAGCGCCGGCGGGATGCCCAGCACCACACCGAGAACCAGACCGATGACGATCAGAATCCAGTTGATCGTCGGTACTCCGACGGTGGAATGTCCGTCGTCACCGACGGCACCCTCGTTGTAGACGTAGAGCAGGGTCGCGGCCACCGCCAACGCCATACCGGTTGCCGCGATCCAGTTACCGCGCACCGCGGTTTTCGGCCCGGTCAGGCCCATCAGGCCGTAGATGAACAACGAGAACGACACGATGTAGAGGGCCATCACCAGATAGGAGATGCCCTGACTCGGGGTGTGGGCGTCTGCCGCCAGCACCAGGTCCGCGGTCACTTGGCCGCCTCCTTCTTACCCTTGAACATGCCCAGCATGCGGTCGGTGACCGCGAAGCCACCGATCACGTTGAGCGTGCCGAACACCAACGCGACGAACGCGATGATCCGAATGCCCCAGTTGGCGTCGGCGGGCAGTTTGCCCAGCACCACCAGCGCGCCCAGCACGACGATGCCGTGGATGGCGTTGGTTCCCGACATCAGCGGGGTGTGCAAGGTGTTGGGCACCTTGGAGATCACGGCGAAGCCCACGAACCCGGCAAGAACCAGGATCGCGATGTTCGCCAGCAGTCCGGTGTACATCAGGCCGACACCTCTTCTCGGGTCACGCAGGCACCAGCCAGCACCTCGTCGTCGAAATCCGGTGTGAACGCACCGTTGTCGTCGAGCATCAACTCGAGCAGGGCGAGCAGGTTCTTCGAGTACAGCTCGCTGGCATGCTCGGGCATCGTCGCCGGCAGATTCAGCGGCGAGGCGATCGTCACGTCATGTTTGACGACGGTCTGCCCCGGCTCGGTCAGTTCGCAGTTGCCGCCGGTCTCCCCCGCCAGATCGATCACCACACTGCCGGCCTTCATCCCCTCGACCGCCGCCGCGGTCACCAACCGCGGCGCGGGACGCCCCGGCACCAACGCAGTGGTGATCACCACGTCGAAACCTTTGATCGCGTCCTCGAGCGCCTGCTGCTGCTTGGCGCGCTCGTCGTCGGTCAGTTCGCGGGCGTATCCGCCCTCACCGGCGGCGTCGATACCCAGATCGAGCCACTGCGCACCAACCGAACGCACCTGCTCGGCCACCTCGGGCCGCACGTCATAGCCGGTGGTCCGGCCGCCGAGGCGTTTGGCGGTGGCCAACGCCTGCAGTCCGGCGACCCCCACCCCGAGCACCAGCACCGTGGCCGGTTTCACCGTGCCCGCGGCGGTGGTCATCATCGGGAAATACCGCGTCGACAGGTCCGCGGCCACCACGACCGCCTTGTAACCGGAGACATTGGCCTGCGAACTCAGCGCATCCATCACCTGGGCCCGCGATATACGCGGAATCGCCTCCACCGCATAGGCCTCGACGCCTGCGGACTTCAGCGCGCCGATCTGGTTGTCGGCGTTGCGCGGCGCCAGAAAACCGATCAGCTTCTGGCCGCTGCGCAACTTGCCGATCTCGGCGTCGGTCGGCGGGGCGACCCGGACCACCACATCCGCGGAGTACGGGTCGCCGATCGTCGCACCCGCGTCCACATACTGTTCGTCTGGAATCAACGCTCCCAGACCGGCGCCCGATTCGACGATCACCGGGACACCCTTCCCGACCAGCGAGCCCACCACCTTGGGGACCAGCGCCACTCGGCGCTCGCCCTCGGCGGACTCGCGCACGACACCCACACTCATAGTTCTCACCTTTGGTTTCGGACAGGTCGCACTTGGCTGACCGGACCCCTCGGTCGCCCCACATCGCATTCGGATCGCGGTTGCGATGTGCCGGGCGGCAGTGCATTGTCGCCCGGCTCACAAAAACGTGCGACGAACATAGCACGAGGTCACGCGCAAGGGTTCGGTCAGTCGGATTGGTCACTCAACCCTTGACGGAACATGTTCTATCAATTCTGGACAGTTGTCTATTCAGCTGTCCGGGATGCCTGGCAGTGGCCGTGGTTGCAGGTCGAGTTTCGCCGCACCGGTAGGACCGGAGTCCGCGGCGGAAGTTCGCGGAAGAATGTCCGCCGACATCACCACACGGAGCCGTGGGCCGGATAATCCATCCGAGAGTCCCCTGCGGTGATCCGCACGGACACTCCGGCTCAGGACACCGAGAACCGACGCGCATCCAGGCCGGTGGCCCCGTCCGGAATCGGCGACGCGTAGGCCTCGACCTGTTGGTTGCCATCCTTGTCGATAGCGCGGCATTCCACGGTGTGCTCACCCGGGGTCGCATCCCACGCGAAGCGCCACTGCCGCCAGGTGTCGATGGAGTATTCGGTGGCCAGCTCGGCGCGCTGCCACCCTCCGTCGTCGACGCGCACTTCGACCGCAGCGATCCCGGTGTGCTGCGCCCAGGCGGTTCCGGCGATGATGACCTCGCCCGCCTCGATCCGTGAATCCGTGGGGCGATCGATGCGCGAGGACAGCTTGATGGGCCCGAGTGCCGACCATCCGCGGGTGGTCCAGTACGCCTTGGCGTCGGCGAAGGTGGTGAGTTCCCAGTCGGTGACCCACTTGGTGGCCGACACATAGCCGTACAGGCCCGGCACCACCTGCCGCACCGGGTAGCCATGCTCGACCGGCAACGGCTCCCCGTTCATGCCGATCACCAGCAGCGCGTCGCGGCCGTCGGTCACCGCGGACACCGGGGTGCCGCAGGTCCACCCGTCGGCGCTGGTCGACAGCAGCATGTCGGCGCCCGGCCGCACACCCGCCCGATCGAGCAACGTCGCCATCGGCACACCCAGCCAGCGCGCGTTGTCGATGAGGTCGCCCCCGACCTCGTTGGACACGCAGATCAACGTCACGACGCGTTCGGTCATCGGCATCGCGACGAGCTCATCCCAGCCGATGCGGATCTCGTTGTCGACCATGCCGTGAATACGCAGTGACCATCCCTCGGTGGTCAGGTTGGGGACCTGCAACGCGGTGTCGATCCGGTAGAAGTCGGCGTTGGCGGTGACGAACGGGGTGGCGCCGGGCAGATCCAGGTCGGCGCCCGGGGGGATCGGCGGTGCCGGCGTGCGTGGCGACGGCAGGATGAGCTTGGTGCGGTCGGCCACGGTGCGGGCGGTGTCGGCGAGCATGCGTCGTCCGACGGTGCCGACCACCACCGCCACCGCCGCGATACCGCCGGCGGTCAGCACGAATCGGCGGTCCACGCGGCGCCCGGCCGGGGCCGGATCATCGTCGGGGCCTGCCTGCTCCTCGGGCAGCATCGAGACCAGCAGGCGCAACACCAGCACCGCCACCGCTGCACCGAGAAGCGAAGGCAGCACGAACGTCCACCGCGAGTCGGGCCGATCCCACGCCGCCAGCACACCCACCACGCCGAACACCGCGACGACGACCGCGCCGATCGGCGGCCGACGATGCTCGGCGATGCCGCACGCAGCCGCGATCAGGGCGATCAGCACTCCCATGCCGATGTAGAGAGCGGGTTTGTCGGCGGTGCCGAAGGTACCGATGGCGAACTCACGACCGAAGGTCGGCGCATGGTCGACGACGGCTGCGCCGACGGCGAAGAAGGGTGACGACCCGGTGTCGATCCACGCGGCGACGATCTCACCGACCGCGAGTCCGGCGCCGACGGCCACCAGTCCTGCCGCGGCCGCGGCGAACAGATGACTACGGGTACCGACGCGGGAGGTCACATCCCCTTGATACCCCACCACCCCGCTGCGGCGGGGCGCCCGGCGTGCACCGTCACCCTTCGGTCACAACTGACGAGCGCTGTGCCGCATGCCGACCCGCGCGACGCCCGAAATACGAGCCCTCGCCGAGTTGCGTTCCGCTCGCGTAGCCCTTTCCGTCCTGGGCGATGTTGGCGGCACACGCGCCGGCCGCATAAAGCCCGGCGATGGGTGTGCCGTCGTTGTGGAGCACCTCGGCGTCGAGTGAGGTGGCCATGCCTCCCATGGTGAAACAGGAGTACATCGCCTTGCCGAGACTCAGGTCGAAGGCCCCCCAGGGGCCGTGGTCCTGCGGGGCCAGGAACTCCGCGGACTTGTGGAAATCGGGATCTTCTCCGCGAGCGGCGTTTGCGTTGTAGTCGGCGAGGGTCTTCTGCAGGCGCCCCTCCGGGATTCCGAGTGCCGACTCCATCTCCTCGACGGTTTCCCACCCGTCGATCAGGTTGATCAACGGAACCTCCGGACGCTCCATATGCGCCTCGTCGACGATGAGGAAGGCGGCCGAATCCGGTTGGTCCATCACGAAACCCGCGGTTCGCGAGTGGTAGGAGTCCTCGGCGACGAAGCGATCACCGTCCTTGTTCACCACGATGCCGGTGAGCAAAATGCTCGGTGGGTAGATCGGGGCGGTCACGAACGCCTGGTCCATGTGCCGCAGCGCGGCGCCCACGGATTCGCCGAGGCGGATGCCCAACCCGTCGTCGTAGGTACTGCCGAGGGTGAACGGCTTCTCGGCGACATGCGGCACGTACCGCGCGACCATCTCCTCGTTCATCACGAAACCACCGGCCGCGATGATCACCGAAGCCGCGCGGATGACGCCGTGAGCCTCAGGAGTGCGCCAGGACGCCCCGACCACGCCACCCGCGTCGTCGACGACGAGCTGCCGGGCGCCGGTCTCGTATCGGATCTCCGCACCGAGTTCGGTGAGACGCTTGACCAGGAGATCGACCACCATCGACGCACCACCGGTGTCGCCGGGCACCGGCACCTTGTGGCCGCGCGGCGCGGGGACGGCCATGTCCTTGAACGGCCACACCTTCTCGTTGCCGGTGAACATCAGCCCCTGGGTCTGCGGCTGGATCACCGCCTTCTCCGGATAGAAACTGCGCTCGAAACTGAACCCCAGCGACTCGAGCCAGGTGAAGTGCTCGACGCTGTCGACGCAGTAGGCGTGGATCTTGTCCGGCTCCGGGTCCCGGGACACCGCGGTGATGTATTTCTCCATCTCTTCGGCGGAGTCCGCGTGCCCGGTCGCCTCCTGCACCGCGGTACCGCCGCCGAGATAGAAGTGTCCGCCGGCCATGCAACTGGTGCCGCCCGCAGCGGCCGCGCGTTCCAATACCAGTACCTTCGCGCCCGCGGCCGCCGCTTCCACCGCCGCGCTGCCGCCGGCCACCCCGCACCCGATGACCAGCACGTCGACCTCGTCGGAGAACGACTCGACGGAGTCCAGCGCGATGGTGTCGGGGACCTCAGTTCCTGCCATGCCCACAGGGTAGACGATGGACTAGAACATGTTCTAGTTCAGGTGCGATGAGGGTCAGCGAAATGCCAACCGCGCACGCGCCATGCATCCGCGCACGTCGCGACGTGCGCGGATGCGTGACGAGTGCGCGCTTGCGCCAGACCCCTCACGAGCGCGAATGCGCCCGGAACCGCCGCAACCGCAGGCTGTTGGCCACGACGAACGCCGACGACAACGCCATCGCCGCGCCGGCGAGCATGGGGTTGAGCAGTCCGGCAGCAGCGATCGGAATCGCCGCGACGTTGTAGGCGAACGCCCAGAACAGGTTGCCCTTGATGGTGGCCAGGGTGCGACGGGCCAGGCGGATGGCGTCGACCACCGCCCACAGGTCGCCGCTGACCACGGTCAGGTCACCGGCCTGGATCGCCACGTCGGTACCGGTACCCATCGCGATCCCGAGATCGGCCTGGGCCAGCGCCGCGGCGTCGTTGATCCCGTCGCCCGCCATCGCCACCGAGTGGCCCTGTGCCTGCAACTCCTCGATGGTCGCCAGCTTCTGGGCCGGCGTGACCTCGGCGACGACCCGCTCGATACCGACCGACCGCGCCACGTGTTCGGCGGCACCGGTGTTGTCGCCGGTGAGCAGGATGGGGGTCAGGCCCATCCGGCGCAGTTCGGTGATCGCCGCAGCCGAGGTGTCCTTCACCTGATCGCCCACCACGAGCACGGCGACCGGCCGGTCGTCGAAGGACACGATCACCGCGGTGGCGCCACTCGACTGCGCCTCGGCGACGGCTGCCGACAGGGACTCCGGGAGCGCCACGTCGCTGCTCGGCTTCTCGACGACGACGCGGAGCCCGTCGACGGCTCCCCCGACGCCGGACCCCTCGATCGCCCGGAAATCGGTCACCTGCGGCGTCGGACCCGCATACCGACGTCCGGCGGCCGCCACGATCGCACGCCCGATGGGATGCTCCGATCCCGACTCGACCGCGGCCGCCGAGCGCAATGCCCGCTCCTCACCCGGCCCGTCGGCGACGACGACCATCGACTGCAGGGACATCTCTCCTGTGGTCACGGTGCCGGTCTTGTCGAGCACGATCGTGTCCACCCGCTTGGTGGACTCCAGGACCTCGGGTCCCTTGAGCAGTACCCCGAGCTGGGCACCCCGCCCGGTGCCGACCATCAGTGCGGTGGGTGTGGCCAACCCGAGGGCGCACGGGCACGCGATGATCAGCACCGCCACCGCGGCGGTGAAGGCTACCGAGATACCTCCGGAATCACTTGCGATGCTTGCACTTCCGAGCCAGAAGCCGAGCGTCGCGACAGCGATGGTGATCACTGCAGGCACGAAGTAGGCAGAGATCCGGTCGGCGAGGCGTTGCGCGTCGGCCTTACCGGCCTGCGCGTCGGCCACCATCTTCGCCATCTGTGCGAGTGAGGTGTCCGAACCCACCCGGGTGGCGCGGACGACCAGTCGCCCGGCGGCGTTGACGGTTGCACCGATGACCTCGTCACCGGCGGTGACCTCCACCGGCACGGATTCGCCGGTGATCATCGACGCGTCGACGGCCGAGACCCCGTCTAGGACGATCCCGTCAGTGGCGACCTTCTCGCCGGGACGCACCACGAACACATCGTCGACGGCGAGCTCGGCCACCGGGATGCGGCGTTCGTTCCCGTCCACGAGGACCGCGACATCCTTGGCGCCGAGATCCAGCAGCGCACGGAGTGCATCACCGGCACGACGCTTGGCGCGCTTCTCGAAGTAGCGGCCGGCGAGCAAAAACGTGGTGACACCTGCCGCGGCCTCGAGATAGATGTTGGCGGCACCGTCGCCGCGAGACGCGATCAGGTCGAAGCCGTGGTGCATCCCGGGTTCTCCGGCGGTGCCGAAGAACAGCGCGTAAAGCGACCAGGCGAACGCGGCGAGCGTTCCCATCGAGACCAGGGTGTCCATCGTGGTGGCTCCGTGGCGCAGGTTTATCCACGCGGCGCGGTGAAACGGGTAGGCGCCCCAGACGATGACGGGCGCCGCCAGCGTCAACGACAGCCACTGCCAGTAGGTGAACTGCCAGGCGGGCACCATCGCCAGGGCGATCACCGGAACGCTGAGCACCGCGGAGACGACGAGCCGCTGCCGCAGGTCGTCGAGTTCGGCGTCACCGCGCTCGTCCGATGAATCGTGCTCGTCGTCGCCCGGTCCGCCGACTGGCGACGCGTCATACCCGGCGTCTCGCACCACGGTGATCAGCTCGGCGGAATCCAGTGTGCCCGGATACTCGACATGCGCCTGCTCGGTCGCATAGTTCACCGACGCGCGCACACCGTCGAGCTTGTTGAGCTTGCGCTCGATCCGGTTGGCGCACGACGCACAGGTCATGCCGTCGATGTCGAAGTCGACCTGCTCGAGGCCAATGGTCATCTCAAATCACTCCGAATGCTGTTGATGGGTCCCGGATTCATGAGTGCCGGACGCGGGCGGGGAGGCATCCCCGGCCCACGGATCCACCACGCGGCCGACACCGAAGGCGATGCCGAAGACGGCAGCCAGGGCGGCGACGAAGGCGGCGATCCGATAGGCGGGGGTGGTCATGCCAGTTGGTAGCCGGCTTCGGCGACCGCGGCGCCGACCTCGGCGGTGTCGAGTTCGCGGTCACTGGTGACCTCGACGGCGCCGGTGTCGAGGGTGACGTCGACGCTGTGGACGCCGGAGATCTCCTCGATCTCCTCGCGTACCGACGCCACACAGTGCTCGCAGGTCATGCCGGTCACGGTGTAGGTGGCGGTGGTCATGGTTCGTTCCTCCTTCATTGGACGTCGAATCGACGTATGTGCGGTGGTGGTGCATGCCGAGCAGGCCGGATACACCGACGGCCGGTTCGCCGAGGGGCAGGATTGGCCGTGTCAGGACTTGACGAGCCGGGTGATCGCCGCCATGGCCTCGTCGATCTTTTCGTGGCCGGCGGCGTCGCTTTCCTGAGCGGCGTGCATCACGCAGTGGTTCATGTGCTCCTCGAGCAGACCCAGTCCGACGGCCTGTAGCGCCTTGGTCATCGCAGAGACCTGCGTGAGGATGTCGATGCAGTAGGCCTCGTCGTCGACCATGCGCTGCAATCCACGCGCCTGCCCCTCGATCCGCCGAAGCCGTTTGAGGTAGTCGTCTTTGCTGCTGATGTAGCCGTGCGATGCGGTGTCCATGTCTTCCATCCTGCCCTCAGATACCGGTACCCCCCTAGGGTACACATCGCAGGCCATGACCGAAACCCACACTGAACAGCAGTTTTGTCGAGTAGCTCACTCGACAGAATTCACAACGGCCCTACTTGCGGACTGCCGGACCCTCCGTGGGACGCATCGCGGCCGCGAGTTTCTCCAGCGCTGCGGCGACGTCGCGCAACGCCGCGGCGATCTCGGCACCGTGGCCGTCGGCTTCGTGGGCACTTCCGGTCCCCGACGTGCCGAGCGTTTGATTCGGCATGGACGCCTGCGGCGGGCGGGCCGGTGGCGCGGGAGCGACCGGCGCCGAAGCGGGCGCCTCGTCGTCGGGGTCGGGCAGGCGGTGGCGGCTCGACGCCTGCCGCGTCATGTCCGCGGGTGGTTCGGCGTCGGTGGACCGGCGACCGAGCCGGTAACCCTGGTGTCCGGCATGTGCTCGGACCGGTTGGGCGGTGGTCTCACGTCGGCTGGTCGGATCTGCCGGGATCGGGGTGGGCGGGCGCGGTGCGGCTGAACGCATCGGGCCGGATGGTTCGGGCGATGGCCGACCGGGCCGAAGGCGCTGCGCCTCCGCATCGTCGAGCGCCCGCTGAGGTACCGGTCCCGTTGCTGGTCGTGGCGCGGGTTGGCGCGCAGCCGACGGGGGTGCGGGCTGCTGCGGGCCGGCCATCCGCGGGGGTGCCGGGGGTGCAGACGCAGGCGATGGGGGCGCGGGCCGCTGCGGAGCCGGGCCCGCCGGCGGCCCGGCGTGCGGCGTCGACACGGCCGTGGGGGCGTGGCCGTTCGACGGCGCGAAGAAGTGCCCCCCGCCGTGGCCCTCGTAGAACAGGCATCCGGTGCCCTGCGGCGAGCGAGCCGTGCACGGATTGCGCTCGATCAGGGACTGGGCGTGGTCATCGAAGTCGTTCCACTCCAACCACAGTCGACGGTCGACCCGTGGATGCGAGCTGGCATCGGTGGCATGGTTCCCGCGATGACCCGCGGCCAGCCGGCAATGCAGCAGCCACTCCGACCGACCGGTCAGTCCCAACGCGTTGCGTTCCTGCGGTGTGCACACGACCGTCGACCAGCAGCCTTCGCCGTTCATCCGGTCACTCCTTCGGGCATCACGCACATGCAGTGGTCGATCATTTCTGACTCGGGGCGCGCCTGATTGCGCAGCACCCGCCATACGACGCCCCCGACTGCGTCTGATGACCGATCGGTGCCCTCCCCGGCGGCAAGTGTACGAAGGATCCACCCGTCCCCGCCAGGGTCGCGGCCCGGGTGTCGGCCGAAACCCGACAACTCTTGCGTCACGCTCAGCCTTCGAGGTACTCCAGCACGTGCTGTCCGACGACATCCGGGGCGTCGAGCTGAAGGAAATGTCCGGCGCCGTGGATCTGCGTCACGACACTTCCCGCGGGCAGTACCTCCGCCAATCCCTTGACGAAACCGCTGTGCATGCATCCGTCGGCCGCGCCGTGCAGGTACATCATCGGGCTGATGGGCAGCCGCAGCCATGCCGTGGAATCGTCGGCGTATCGCGGCGCGACCCGGGCGCGCAGCGGCGCGCGGTAATAGCCGAGAGCCGCCGTGCGATGTGCGGTCGACGGCAGGGCGGCCAACGCATTGTAGACGTCCGCCGCGTCGGGGGCCGGGCCCCATCGCCGCCACAGCATCGGGATCATCCGCCCCAGCACCCGCTCGGGCAGCACCGGGATCTGGTTGAACCCGATGTACCAGCTCTTGGCGAGTTGGCCGGGCAGCAGCCGGAGCCGTGCGCCGACGGAGCGTTCCCGAATCGCCGCGATCGGCGGCACCGCCAGCGCGATCAGTCGGCGGAACGGGTGGTCGGCGCGCGCGGCGATCGCATGCACCGTCATCGCACCCCAGTCATGCCCGATCAGCACCGCGCGGTCATCACCGTCGAGCGCTCGGTGCAGTTCGAGTGCATCGTAGGCCAGTGCGGCGACGTGGTAGTCGCCGTCGGCCGGGACCTCCGACGGCGAGTAGCCGCGAGTGAACGGGGCCACCACGCGGTAGCCGACCTCGGCGAGTGCCGGCCCGAGATGTCGCCACGTCCAGGCCGAGTCGGGGAAGCCGTGCAGGCAGATCGCCAACGGGGCCGACGGGTCTCCCCAGGTGAGCGCGTGCAGACGGAGGTGGCCGAGATCCACGTCGAGCCGGTCGGGCGCGGTCATGCTCGCCGACGTTACGCCCCCGACGTGGCGCGGCGGAGCGCAACGGTGCTCCCTGGCGCCGCCCCGGCGGGCGTCGTCAGGACACCAGTGTCGCGACGTCGCTGATCGCGTCGCCGGCCGCGCAGTCGCTGATCTCACCGTCGATGAGGCCGAAGCATCGGGTCCGGCCAACGGGATCGGTGTGCGGGTGGTCGGTGCGGGTGTGACATCCCCGCGACTCGGTGCGCGCAGTCGCCGCCGCGACCACCACCCGCGCGGCCAGGGTCAACGCCGCATCCTCGACATCGGCGACGGTGCGCACCGGCCGGGCTGTCGCGCCGGCGAGGTCGGCGGCGACCGCGGCCAGACCGGCAGCGTCGCGGCGCAATGCCACCGACCGTGTCATCCGATCCTGGAGTTCACGCCGCGGCATCGTCGCAGCGAGGGCAGTACACGGAGTCGGGTCGACCTCCACGACCGGTCGATCCCGGCGGGCGACGGCCACGGCGGCGGCGCGCCGCCCCAGCACGAGTCCTTCGAGAAGACTGTTGGAGGCGAGCCGGTTGGCGCCGTGCAGTCCGGTCCGGGCCACCTCACCGGCGGCCAGCAGTCCCGGGACCGCGGTGCGGCCGTCGACATCGGTCAGCACTCCCCCACACAGGTAGTGCGCGCCGGGCACCACCGGGATCCGGCCGCTGGACAAATCGAGCCCGGCGCCGACGACGCCGGCGGTCACGGTCGGGAACCGCCGATCGAAGTCGGACACGCCACGGATGTCCAGGTACACCGACGGCGCACCGGTCGCGGCCATCCGGGTCTCGATGGCGTTGGCGACGACATCGCGGGGCGCCAGATCGCCGCGCGGGTGCACGCCGTCGGTGACCGATCGTCCGTCGGCGTCGACGAGTCGTCCCCCCTCACCCCGCACCGCCTCGCTGATCAGCGTGCGCCGCCCGCGTGCGCCGTCGACGTAGAGCATCGTCGGGTGGAACTGGATGAACTCCATGTCCGCGACCACCGCCCCGGCCCGCAGCGCCAGCGCGATGCCGTCGGCGGTGGCGCCGGCCGGGTTGGTGGTCGCCGCGTACAGGTGGCCGCTGCCGCCGGTGGCAAGCAGCACGGTCGGCGCGTGGACGACCCGGTCGCGGTCGCGCGTGCGGAACGCCACGCCGGATACCTGGCCACCGGCGCGCAGGATGTCGGTGGCGATCGAGTGATCCAGACAGACGATGGGCGAGCTCGACGCAGCGGCGCGCAGCCGATGACTCAGCGTGGACTGCACCGCGGCACCGGTGGCGTCTCCGCCGGAGTGGATGATGCGACGCACCGAGTGCCCACCTTCGCGGGTGCGCGCCAGCTCACCGTCGGCGGAACGGTCGAACTCGGCACCCCAACCGATCAGCCCGGAGACCGCGCCGGGACCGTCGGTGAGGATCGGCCGCGACGTGACCGGGTCGGTGAGGCCGGCACCGGCGGCGATTGTGTCGGCCAGGTGCAGGTCCACGGAATCGTCGGTCGCCTCCGGGTTCACCACGGCGATGCCGCCCTGGGCATAGAACGTCGCCGTCGACTGCTCGGCCTGGCCGGCCGGCCGGGCCGCGCCCTTGGTGAGGACGACGACCCGCAACCCCGCCTCCGCCGCGGTCAGCGCGGCCGTCAGCCCGGCCACCCCGGCCCCGACCACCACGAGGTCGGCGCGCATCTCGTCGCGTTCGGTCGTCTGCATGTCGCACCTCTTCGGCCACGTTTTCGATCCCCAGTCGAAAACTGTACGCCTGTCGATGCGATGAGAACATGGCTCATGGTCCGGTGCCCTCAGCCCGCGAGCAGATTCCACACCGGCCCGGCCGCCACACCGAGCAGCAGCGATGCGGCCGCCGCGACGACCGCCGTCGCGGCCGCCCATGGTTCGGCCCGGGGCACATCGTCGGAGCGACCGGGCACAGTGCGCCCGAAGACCGGCGCCAACCAGCGCAGATAGAAGAACAGACTCAGCACGGTGGCGATCACCAGCGCGACCGCGAGCCACACCCATCCGCCGTCCCAGGCAGCGGTGGCGACGGTCAGTTTGCCGACGAACACCGCGGTCGGCGGGGTGCCGACGAGACCGAGCAAGGCCACCACCAGGCTGCCCGCAAGCATGGGTGAGGTCGCCGCGAGACCACGGTATTCGCCCAGCGTCCGCAGGTCGGGTCGCGCCGCCGACACCGCGAACGCACCGACGTTGGTGACGGTGTAGCCGACGAGATAGAACAGCAGCGCGGGGAGCGCGAACTCGCTGTCGCCGATCACCACGACCGGCACCAGCAGGAACCCCACCTGCGCGACCGTCGACCAGCCGAGCAGTCGTCGCGGGTCGTCCTGCCAGTATGCGGCCAGCGTGGCCAGGACCATGCCGGCGACCGCCAACACGGCGAGCGCTGCAGCCCACGCCACGGTGTCGGGCACGATCTGGGCCAGTCGGTAGAGGGCGACCAGTGCACCCACCTTGGGCACCGTCGTCACGAAGGTGGCAACGAGGGCATGCGATCCCTGCGCGGCGTCGGGGACCCAGAAGTGGGCGGGCACGCCGCCGGCCTTGAACAGCAGCGCCGCGCTGACCCCGAGCAGACCCGCGGCGACCACGGCTGCAGGCGCGTCGGGCAGGCGGCGGGCCAGTTCCGGGTAATCGGTCACCGCGGTGACGCCGTACAGCAGGGTGATGCCGGCGAGCATCACGATCCCGAACAAGGCACCGAGCAGGTAGGTCTTCATCGCCGCCTCCGCGCTCGCCCCATCGCGGCGCAGACCGATCAGCCCGTACAGCGGGATACCGGCGAGCAGGAAACCGGGCGCGAGGACCAGCAGATCCTGCGCCCCGGCGACGACGAGGGTGCCGGTCGTCGCGAACAGGATCAGCGCGTAGGTCTCGCTCTCCCGGTCCGATCCGGCGATCTCACCGCCGGCGATGGCGAGCACGGCGAGGGCCCCGACGCCGGCCGCGATGCGTACCACCCCGGTGGCGGTGTCGACTACGACGGCACCATCGAACGCCGTGGTCGTGGCGCCGGCCGACGCGACCGCGGCTGCGATCACGGCGCCCACCAGCACGACCGCCGCGAGGAGGCGTGTCCACCATTGACGGGCCCGCGGCACGAAGGAGCCGCAGATCAGCACCGCCAGACCGCCGGCGAAGATCAAGATCTCCGGCAGCATGACCATCGGGCGCATCATGTCGTCCACCGACTACCGCCCGACCAGGTCGACGAGGGTGGTGGCGGCCGGTTCGATGACGTCGAGCAGCGGACGTGGCATCACCCCGATGACGATCGACAGTGCGATCAGCACCCCGACTGCCGCGGTTTCGGTGACGCGCAGGTCCGCGAATCCCGGCGACCGGCCTGCGACCGGCCCGGTGAAGATGCGTTGCAACGCCCACAGGAACAGCCCCGCAACGAGCAGGATGCCCACCAGGGCGACGGCGGTCACCGGAACCGCGGCGATGCTGCCGGTGAAGATCTGGAACTCGGCGATGAAACCGGAGAAGGCGGGCAGGCCGAGCGAGGCGAAGGCACCCAGCGAGAACAGGGTCGCCAACCTCGGCGCCGACGACGCCAGCCCACCGTAGCCGTCGAGGTCGTAACTGTCGGCGCGGGCGAAGAACACCCCGGCGAGCAGGAACAGCGCGCCGGTGATCAGGCCGTGGCTGACCATCTGGGTGACCGCGCCGGTCACCGCCACCGAGCGGGCATCGGCGGTGTCGGCCGCGACCACACCCGCGGCGCCGACGGCCACCAGCACGTAGCCCATGTGGTTGACCGAGGTGTAGGCGATCATGCGTTTGAGGTCGGTTTGTGCGAGCGCGACGAGCGCGCCGTAGATCACCGACACCACGCCGACCACGATGACGACGGGCGCCCAGTCCTGCCAGGAGCTCGGCAGCATCGGCATCGCCACCCGCACGAAACCGTAGGTACCCATCTTCAGCAGCACCGCGGCCAACACCGCCGAACCGATGGCCGGGGCGTCGGTGTGAGCGGGCGGCAGCCAGGTGTGGAACGGCACGGCGGGCGTCTTGATGGCCAGCCCCAGCAGAATCGCGGCCAGGATGAGGCCACCGGTGAGCGTCCCGTCGGCCGACGGCGGCTGCGCCGCGAGTTCCACCATGTCGAAGGTGTGCGGGTCGGCGACCACGTAGAGCCCGATGAACCCGAGTAGCAGGACCAGCGACCCGACGAAGGTGTACAGGAAGAACTTGAGCGCAGACCGTCGGGCATCGCCGTGCCCCCAACCGGCGATGACGAAATACATTGCGACGATCGACAGATCGAAGAAGACGAAGAACAGGATGAGGTCGGCGGCGACGAACAAGCCCAGACTGACGCTCTGCAGGAACAGGAACAGCGCCACCTGCGCGCGCGGCCGGTCGTCGGTGTCGCGCAGCGCATAGATCGCGCAGGCCAGGAAGATCACCGCCGTCATCGCGATCACCGGCAGCGACAGGCCGTCGACGCCGACGTGATAGCTGCTGTCCACTCCGGGAATCCAGGGAACCTGCGCGTCGAGGGCCAGCTCGCCTCCGGCCGGGCGATCGTAGATCCACCAGGCCCACCCGACCAGCGCGAGGTCGACGGTGGTGACCGCGACCCACAGCCATCGGATCGCTTGGCCCGTCCATCCGGGAACCAGCAGAACCGCCGCGGCCGCCAACGGCACGAAGACGATCAGACTGAGGACTATCTGGCTGGGCACGATCACCTCACGAACACGAGTACGACGACGGCAAGGACCAGGACGATCACGATCTGCAAGTAGTACTGGTGGAGTTGGCCGGTCTGGGGGCGGCGGGCGAGCACGCCGAGCCGCCCCGCGAGTCTGGCAGCCCCCTCCACCGCGCCGTCGACGCCGTCGGAGTCGATGCGGGCGGTGCGGCGGGCGAACCGGGTGGTGGCGGCCGCGGTGGATTCGACAGCGGCGTCGAGCCGTTTGTCGGCGCGGGCAAGAGCAGTCGCCAGCCGCAGCGCCGGCCTGACGACAACCGCACGAACACCGCGTTCCAGGACCAACCAGTCTGCAGCCCAGGGAAGTTCACGGGACCACAACGTTTCGGACACCCCACGCCACCACACCAGAGCGACGACGATGGCGGCGAGTACCGCCGACACGGCCAGCTCGATCGCCGTGGACGTGGCGACCGACCCGTCGTCGAGCGCGTCGGCCAGGGCGGTACCCGCCGGCGGCAGCGCGAGCACACCGGCGACGGCCGCTCCGATCGCGAGTACGAACACCGGGGCCACCGCACCGCGGGGCGGTGACACCTCGAACGAGGCCGACACGCGCCGGATACCCGGTCGGGCCACCACCGCAACGATTTTCGCCGCGTAGACGGCCGACAGCACCGACGCCAGGAGGCCGACCCCGTAGAGCCACGGCGAGTGGTCGAGTGCCGCGGCGAGAACGGTGTCCTTGGTGGCCCACAACGACAGTGGCGCGACGCCCGCCAGTGCGAGTGCCGCGACGACGGCGGCGGCGCCGAGCACGCGCCACCGAAGCGCCACGCCGCCGAGCCTGCCGAGATCCTTGGTACCGAGCGTGGTCAGCCACGCACCAGCGGCGAGAAACAATGCGGCCTTGGTGAACGCGTGCGCGACGAGCTGCGCGGAGCCGCCCGCGACCGCGCCGAGACCACCGGCCGCGACCACGAAACCCAACTGCGCGGAGGTGGACGCCGCCAGCAGCTGCTTGAGATCTCGCTGCGCCACCGCGACCACACCGAGGAGCACCGCGGTCGCCATGCCGATCCATGCGGCGGTGGGCCCGGCCCAGCCGGTCACGTCGAGCAGCGGCGCGGTCCGCAGCAGCAGGTACCCACCCATCGCCACCATGGCCGCCGAATGCAGCAGCGCGCTGACCGGGCTGGGGCCTTCCATCGCCCGGGACAGCCAGAACGAGAACGGCAGTTGGGCCGCCTTGCCGAGCGCGGCCACCAGAACCCCGGCTGCGATCACGTGCCGCCATCCGTCGCTCGCCGCGGGCAGGTCTGCCAGCGCCATGCCCGCGCCCCCGGCGAGCGCCGCTCCGGCAGCGAGGTACAGCCCGAGGTCGGCGGTCCGCGTGGTGACGAACGCGACCGATCCGGCCGACATCGCGTCGGGGCGCTGCCAATGAAAGCCGATCAGCGCATACGACATCGCGCCCATCAGTTCCCACGCGAGCAGCAAGGTGGGCACCGTCGCAGCACTCGCGGTGACCATCACCGACGCGACGAACAGCAGCATGAGCCCGTGAAATCGGGCCGGAGTTGTGGTGATGTCGGCGGCAGCGAAGATGACGACCAGCAGCGCGACGATGGCGACCACCGGGATCACCAAGGCGGACAGGTCATCGACCGTCAGCGCGAAGTCGGCGCCGGCGATGAACGGGACTGACACGGTGGGACGTTCGATTGCCACCACCACCGCCAGCGCCGACACCACTGCGGTGACGGACATCCCGGTGGCGGCGGCGAAACGATCGGCACGCGGGGCCAGCGCGAGGATGCCGCCGGCCACCGTGGGCACCAGGAACAGCGACCACATCGCGGTCGCGACAAGGGTGTTCATCGGCGGCTCACTCGGCGAGTTCGTCGGCCATGTCGGTCATGTCGGCTCGTCGCTGTCGGTGCAGGAGGGTGGCCACCGCGAATCCCATGGCCATCTCCACGGTCATCGCGGCGATGATGACAAGTAGCAACACCTGCCCCGACGGGTCCGGGGCGAGGAACCACCACATCGCCCCGGCGGCCAAAATGACGCCGTTGATCATGAGTTCGAGGCCCATCATCACCATCACCACCACCTGTTGGGACAGTGCGCCGTACAGGCCGACGCAGAACAGCGCGGCGGCCACGAGGAGCACGGTCTGCAGGGTCATCGGCCCACTCCTCCCGGCTGCGGATCGCGGCCCGGTCGGGTCTTCAGGTCGTCGCCGAATCGGTCGTAGCGAGTGCGCTGCACCGCGAGCACGATGCCGGCGACCATGGTCGCGACCATCACCGGGCTGATGACGATCATCGCGAGCATCTTCGGTCCCATGAGTTCCTCGCCGAGGGCGCGAGTGACATCGACCGACGGCGTACCGCGCCGGCTCGGCCAGTCGGCCATCAGGATTCCCGCGGCGAGCAACATGAAGGTCCCGATCGACGCCGCGAGCGCCCACCGTTTGTCGTGCACCATGCTCATGGGCATGAGTGCCGGGTTCATCCCCATGAACATCACCATGTAGACAGCCATTACCGCCATCTCCATGACCATCATCAGGATGGTCACCACGCCGACGTAGTTCTGCTGCAACAACAGCAATGCCACTCCGACGGCGACGAACGAGATGGCCAGCGCGTAGGTGGCCCGCGCCATCGAGTCCACCCAGAACACCGCGGCCCCGGCGGCCACCGTGATGACCGCGCACACCCAGAAGATGATCTCTGTCAGCATGTTCAGCCCTTCCCGGCCGCGATGACGGCAACCACTAGGTCTTGGATCAGAACCAGCGGGAGCGCGATCACCCAGCCGATCTCCATGAACTTGTCCGGGCGCAGGATCGGCAGTCGGTGGCGCAGCCACACCAGTGCGGTGAGCACGATCGTCGTCTTCACCAGCACCCACAGCCAGTCGGGCAACAGTGGTCCGGCACCACCACCGAGGAACATGGGGACGGCGAAAGCGGCGCCCGCCGCGAGCAGCGCCAAGCGCCCACCCTGGAAGAGCAGACGGTCCACCCCGGACAGTTCGGCGGTCACTCCGCCGGCGAGGTCGCGGCCGGCGGCCGCGGCGAACGGACCCCACACCGAGAACGCCGTCACGGTAAGGCAGTAGACCAAAAACGCCACCGGCATCCACACGACATACCAAAGTCCCTGTTGTGCCGCCACGACATCGGTGACGCGGAGGCTCTCTGCGGCGATCGCGGGAGCAACCAGCGCGAACATCAGTGGCAGTTCGTAGCCCAGACCGTGTGCGAGGAAACGGTACCCGCCCACCAGTCCGTACGCCGAGTTGGCACCCCAGCCAGTGAGCCACACCAACGCCCAGATCATCACGTCCATTGCGTTGAACCACACGATGCCGACGTCGAGGTCGAACAAGGTCCACGAGCCGAGTGGTACGACGGTGATCATCAACAGAGCGGCGACGAGCATCCCGTATGCACCTGCACGCCAGAGCAATTCGTCAGCCTTCACGGGTACTCGGCGTCGTTGCCGAAGCAGCCGGGCGGTCTCGTACACAGGACTGGCCGCCGCGCTCAGATGAGCGCCGCGCGGAGCCGCGAGCACTCTATCGACCCCGGCGGCGTACAGCGCGAACACCCCGAGGATCGCCGCGGCGGCCGGCGCCCAGATCGCGGGCACGGTGGCGATGGTCGACTCATCCATGCTGTTCTCCCGGCGCGGGAATGACCATCTGCGCGACATCGATACCCAGACTGGCGATGACCAGCCGCGTGGCCGCGAGATCGAGCCCGACGATCAGTTCCGGTATCAGTAACTCCCCGCAGCGCCAGTGCAGGGGCGTCACGAAGGGTCCCCCCTCCTCACCATCGGCTCCCCCAATCGCACTGAGCCGCGCCAGCATCCGGTCGTACACGTCGCCGGTCAGTGCCGGAAGGCACTCGTCGACACCGAGTTCCTCAGCCCGATCATGATCCAGCACACCGAGACCACGCAGCGACCACCGCAGGGGCGACGACCGCCGAATCCGCCGATACAGCGGCCCAAGTTCTGCCCGCGCCCGCTCCAGCTCATCGTCGACGAGCAGTGCGCGCACCGCACGCGCCTGCGCTGCAACGTTTTCCGCGCCGGCTAGAGCCAACACATCGACGACAACCGAACAGTGGTTCACCGCTTCGACAGTTGAGTCGGCCCCGGACGCAACGAGCGCTTCTGCGTCGAGCACATCCACCTGCGCATCGACCACCACGTCACCCTGCAGCGTGCATTGGACGACGAGCCCGGCCGGCCAGTGAGTCATTATCGGCCCCAGCGGCAGATGCAGGACGTCCATCTCGAGGCCGTCGCGATCGTCGGCACCCTCAGCGAGTGGAATCCCGGCCGGTGCCATCGACCCGTGGTCCATGCCGCCGTGGTCCATGCCGCCGTGGTCCATCTGACCGTGGCCCATTCCGCCGTGGTCCATCCGGGCATGCTCATCGGCGTCGTCGGAGTGGCGCGCGGAACCGTCGTCGCCCTTGTCGTGTCGATGGCGCGCATCGTCGCGCTGCCGATCGATGTCGGACAGCTCGACAACCGCCTGGTCGAAGGCGGGATCCACCTGGCTGCGTTCGCCCACCTGGATGCGCACCCTCGGGCCCGGAAGCTGTTGCCAGACTTGCTCGATCGCCTCGGTGAGCCGTGGACCGGACGTTCGCACGACGGCGAGGACGTCGGCGTCGGCCGGCGACTCCGCAACCACCCATCCACGCTCCCGCACATTCTCGTCGACCACGACCTCGAGGAGACGATTCCCGGGAGCCGCCACGACGAGCACGTGGACGCGGCGTACGGCCAGCCGGGCCAGCAGCGACTTCAGGCCCATCGCAGCACGCCTTCTCGCCACGCCCAGGCGACGACCACGAACAGTGCCGCGAGGAAGACAAACATCTCGATGACCGCCGACATCCCGAGATCGGCGACAACCACTGCCCATGGGTACATGAACAACATCTCAACGTCGAAGGCCAAGAACAGCAGCGTCACCGGATACCAGCGTGCGTGATAGCGCGAGAGGGCGTGCTCGGCAGGCGCCCAACCCGACTGGAAGGGCATTACCGTCAGCGATGAGCGCGCCACCGCGGTGAGGCGGTGCAGCGCGAGAACCGCAACTATGACCCCGAGGGCCACCGTGAGCATCGCTCCCACCCCGGCGTAGATGACGCACCTCCTCCGGTCGCCGTACCGCACGATCACTGCCGTCACCGCGTTCCAGGCGAGTTGCCCGATGAGGTCCGCCTCAAACACCGCCCACTCTGTCTATACCCCTATGGGGTATTAGTCAACAGTCGCTGATGCCGCAATCGCTCTGGCCGCCAGAACGGCTGGCGATACCCTGGCGTCGAGCCAGTCAAGTCGTAACGAGGAACCCTGCGACCGCATCGGACCAGGAACGCAGAGCGTCCGGCGTCGACGCCACGCGCAGTTCGGCATTCGGTAGCGCTTCGGCGAGCAGTTCGCCGCTACTGACCGGGTGCGCCGGGTCTCCCGTCCAGGCCAGGATGAGCGTTGGCTGGGTGAGTGCACCGAACTCATCGGCCGGTGGAAGGTCGGTGATGGCCGAACCGCGCAGTACCCAAGGATAGATCGACGAGCGCACCGCAACCCGACCGACGTAGCGCTCGGTTTCGGCCAGCGCGGGAGACGCGGGAACATTCGGGGCCGCTCGCAAATACGCAGCCAACCCGCGACGTTCGATCGCATCGGCATCCGACACACGCAGGGGCGTCAAGGCACGCCGGGAATCCCAGATCGTCGGCGCCGTCGTGAGGACGAGCCGGTCGAATCGTTCGGGCGCAGCGAGGGCCGCGCAGAGGATCGTCGCAGTTCCCATGGAGGCGCCGATGGCGTGCACACGTTCGCCGGGCGCGGCGATGTCGAGCAGCGCGAGGAGATCGGCTGCGAGTTCCGGCCAGGTGTACTCGTCCGCGGTCCGCCCACCACTCGAGCGACCGTGCCCCCGAGCGTCATACCGAATCAGCCGATGCGTTGAACTCACTGCACGCCAATCGAATTGACCCGACGACTCCGGGCCGTAGGAGCATGAGCTCATTCCATGCGCCCACACCGCCGCCGGTCCACGACCCGTCTGGTTCCAGGCGAGTCGGGCACCGCGGATGTCGGCGAAGCGGAACGGCGGGGTCACCGCGGAGAAGGCTAGAGCGTCGCCGTGTCGATGACGAACCGGTACCGCACGTCGCTGGCGACGACGCGGTCGTACGCCTCGTTGATCTTGTCGGCGCCGATCACCTCGATCTCGGAGCCGATGCCGTGCTCGGCGCAAAAGTCCAGCATCTCCTGGGTTTCTGCGATGCCACCGATCATCGAGCCGGCAAAGCTGCGGCGATTCGCCGCGACCGCGAACGCGGGTACCTCGATCGGATGCTCGGGCAGCCCGAGTTCGACGAGTGTTCCGTTGAGGGCGAGCATGCCGAGGTACTTCTGCATCGGCAGATTCGCCGACACGGTGTTGACGATCAGGTCGAACTCGTTGCGCAGGTTCGTGAACGTATCCGGGTCGCTGGTGGCGTAGTAGTGATCGGCGCCCAGACGCAGGCCGTCCTCCATCTTCTTGAGCGACTGCGAGAGCACGGTCACCTCGGCGCCCATCGCGTGGGCGATCTTGACACCCATGTGCCCCAGTCCGCCGAGCCCGACGATCGCAACCTTCTTGCCGGGACCGGCGTTCCAATGCCGCAGCGGCGAGTAGAGGGTGATCCCGGCGCAGAGCAGCGGCGCGGCCTCGTCGAGCCCGATGCCCTCCGGGATGCCGCACACGTAATTCTCGTCCACCACGATGGCCTTGCTGTAGCCGCCGTGGGTGGGCTCGCCGTCACGGTCGACGGCGTTGTAGGTGCCGGTCATGCCGCGCTCGCAGTACTGCTCGTCGCCGGCCTGGCACGGCTCGCATTCTCGGCAGGAGTCGACGAAGCAGCCGACTCCCACCCGGTCACCGACCGAGTACCGGGTGACCTCGGAGCCGACCGCCGAGACGATGCCGGCGATCTCATGGCCGGGCACCACCGGGAAGGCGGTACGCCCCCACTCCCCGCGGGCGGTGTGGATGTCGGAGTGACAGATTCCCGCGTACGCGATGTCAATGACCACGTCATGTGGCTTCGGATCGCGACGCTCGATGGTGGCCGGCTCCAGCGGAGCGTCGGCGGCGGTGGCGATGTAGGCGTTGACGGTGGTGGGCATGGATGCTCCCTGTTGTTCGACGTCAGGTTCGCGGGATGCGAGTCGAGCTCGTCGATCCCGCTGCGGACCTCCCCGCGCTCGTTCCAGTGTTCCGCAGAACCGGCGCCGAGTGTGCCGACGAGCGAGTTCGTCACATCACGGAATATTTATGTGCGCATATGCGCACCTATGTCTACTATCGATTCGTGGTCAGCTTGTTCCGCATCCCGGTGTTTCGGCGGTTGTTCGCCGCCCAGGTCGTCTCGCTGCTCGGGACCGGCCTGATGACCGTGGCGCTGGGACTATTGGCGTTCGACCTGGCGGGCACCGACGCGGGAGCCGTACTAGGCACCGCGCTGGCGATCAAGATGATCGCCTACGTCGTGATGGCGCCGATCATGCGCGCCGTGTGCAGTCACTTCTCGGCGCGCTCGGTGCTGGTGGGCGCCGACGTCGTGCGCGTGGTGATGGCGGCCGCGCTGCCCTTCCTCGGCGAGGTGTGGCAGGTGTATCTGCTGGTGTTCGCACTGCAATCGGCGTCGGCGACGTTCACCCCCACGTTCGGCTCGGTGATCCCGACGGTGGTGACCGATCGCGACACCTATACCCGTGCGATATCCGCATCGCGGGTCGCCTACGACCTCGAATCGGTGGTCAGCCCGATGATCGCCGCCGCGCTACTCGGCCTCATGAGCTACTCGTATCTCTTCGTCGGCACCGCAATCGGATTCGTCGGCTCGGCCACGTTCGTGCTGACGTCCGGGCTGCACGGATCGCCCCGCCGGTCCGGCACTGTGCGCTCGGTCGGCGACCTCTGGGACAACACGACCGCAGGCCTGCGCATCATGCTGCAGCGCCCGGTCTTTCGCGGAATCTTGTGGGCCAATGTGGCCGCCGCCGCGGCCACCGCGGTGGTGGTCGTCGGTTCAGTGGTCTATGTCCGCGCAACGCTGGGTCTCGGCGATTCGATGCTCGCGGTCTCGCTCGCGGTCTTCGGCGCCGGGTCGATCGCGGCGGCCGTCGCGTTGCGGCGTCTGCTGCGGGCCCTCGGTGGCGTCCGACGAGTCGTCGGGCATGCCGCGATGCTGTGTGCAGCCGCGCTGGCCGGCGTCGCCGCGATGACCGCGACCCGCCCGACGCCGGCGGCGCTGCTGATTCTGTGGTTCGTCCTCGGCGCAGGGACTTCGCTGATCACCATGGCCACCACCCAGTTGCTGCGCGACCACACCCACGACGACGACCGGGACGTTGTCTTCACCGCGCAGTTCTCCTCGTCGCACGCCGCGTTCCTGGTGACGTATCCGCTCGCCGGTTGGGGTCCCGCCCTGGTCGGCCCCTGGGTGATGCCACTGGCGATGGCCGCGATGGCGGCGACCGCCGGCCTCCTCGCCCGACGCACCTGGACACGTGCGACATCGGCACGACCGGTGCGCGCGCACCGGTCGCCTACGATGACATCCGAGGCAGTGACCGGCTGAGTCCGTCGAGCAGGCCACGCCGATCCCGCGAGGAGGTCTGGCAGATGACCGACGAGACCGCGTTGCCACGCGACTCCCGCAGCCTGCATCACTTCGTCGATCCCGACCCCGCGCTGCTCGCTGCCGCGACCTCGGTTTTCGCCATGCTCGCCGAACCGACGCGACTGCACATCGTGTCCCTGCTCGCCGACGGCGAAACCGACGTCAGCTCTCTGACCGAGGCCACCGGCGCGTCCCGGACCGCGGTCAGCCAGCACCTCGCGAAACTGCGCTTCACCGGCCTCGTCGACACCCGCAAAGACGGCCGCCGCGTCATCTACCGCATCCGCGACGGCCATCTGCGCCGGCTGGTTGCCGAAGCGCTCAACTTCGCTGACCATCAGGTGACCGGCGAACCCACCCATTCGTGAGCTCGCCGGGCGGCGGCGACCACCACCCGCCCCGGTTCCTTCCCCTGACTTCCGGTCATCCCCCACAAACGCGCGGAAAGTCTGGCACTACCCCGGGGGAGGAACCGCGACGCCACCGAGTCAGGCATGGCTAACTTGCAAGTTCGGTAACCCGAAACTACGGTATGCGCATGTCACAGGTCCGGCGCGGTGCGTTCATCGCGGCCGTCGTGCTGCTCGTCACGGCCCTCGGCGCATGCGGTTCTGCCGGGACGCAGAGTGACCGCCCCAAGGTGCTCACCACGTTCACCGTGCTCGCCGACATCGCGCGCAACGTCGGCGGATCGCACGCCGAGGCCGTGTCGCTGACCAAATTCGGCGCGGAGATCCACGGATACGAGCCCACTCCCGGCGATCTACACAAGGCGATGGACGCATCGCTGGTGGTGGTCAACGGGCTGCATCTGGATGACTGGTTCGAGCGGTTCCTGGCCGACATGGATGTTCCGCGCATCGTCGCCAGCGACGGGATCGAGCCGATGCACATCAGTGAGATTCCGGGTGCGGCCGCCGACGAGGCGGACCGACCCAACCCGCACGCCTGGATGTCACCGACCGCGGCCAAGGTGTACGCCGCCAACATCGCGGCCGGCCTCGCGCGGGTGGACCCCGACCACGCCGAGGACTATCGCCGCAACGCCGCACAGTACGGGCGTCAGTTGGACGCCGAGCAGCAGCGCTTGATCGATGCGGTCGCCACGCTCCCGGATAACGAGCGGGCGTTGGTGTCGTGCGAAGGTGCATTCAGCTACCTGGCCCGCGACACCGGACTCACCGAGCACTACATCTGGCCGGTGAACTCCGAACAAGAGGCCACTCCCCAACAGATGCGCCGGACCGTGGAATTCGTCCGCGCTCGCGACGTGCCGGCGGTGTTCTGCGAATCCACCGTCAACGACGCACCGATGCGGCAGGTGCAGGCCGACACCGGCGCGCGCTACGGCGGAACCCTCTACGTCGATTCGCTGTCCGAGGCCGACGGACCGGTTCCCACCTACCTCGACCTGCTGCGCCACGACATCTCCACTATCGTCGCCGGACTCACCGGAAAGGACCTCGACCGTGCCGAACCCTGATACCGCACAACAGGTTCCAGCTCTCGACATTTCCGGACTCACCGTGCGATACGGCCCGGTGACCGCGCTCGACGATGTGTCCATGACGGTCCGCCCCGGCCGCATCTGCGGCATGATCGGCATGAACGGATCCGGCAAATCAACGCTGTTCAAGTCGATCATGGGGTTGGTGCGGCCCACCTCGGGGCGGGTGACGATCGCCGGGCACAGCACCTCGCGCGCCCGCGCTCGCGGGTTGGTCTCCTACGTCCCCCAGGCCGAGGACGTGGACTGGCAGTTCCCCATCTCCGTCCGCGAAGTGGCGATGACCGGTCGTTACGGACGACAAAACCTCTTCCGGCGCATCACCGCTCGCGACAACGAGGCCGTCGACGCCGCGCTCGCCCAGGTCGGACTCACCGACCTGGCCGACCGACAGATCGGGCGACTGTCCGGTGGTCAACGCAAACGCGCCTTCGTCGCACGCGGTATCGCGCAGGGAGCCGAGATCCTGCTGCTCGACGAACCGTTCGCCGGCGTCGACAAACGTTCGGAGGCAACAATCATCGACTTGCTCACCGACCTCGCATCGCATGGCCGCACCGTGCTGATCTCGACGCATGACCTGTCCACGCTGCCCTCCTTCGCCGACGAGGCGGTTTTGCTGATGCAACGAGTCCTGGTACACGACACCCCGCAGGAGGCACTGCGGCCGGAGAACCTGGCGCTGGCCTTCGGCGTCGACGTCACCGAACGCCGTGCGCCGCGCACCGACGCGGAGGTCGGCTGATGATCGAGTTCCTCATCGAGCCCTGGACGTTGTCGTTCATGCGGGACGCGTTCTTCGCCAGCGCCGTCGCGGCGGCCGTGTGCGCCCTGATCAGTTGTTGGATCGTGCTGATCGGCTGGTCTCTGATGGGCGATGCGGTGTCGCATGCGGTGCTACCCGGGGTCGTGTTGTCCTACATCGTCGGGGTGCCGTTCGCGATCGGTGCGGTGATCTTCGGGTTCCTGGCCGTCGCACTGATCGGCACCATCCGCGACACCAGTCGGGTCAAGGAGGACGCGGCGATCGGCATCGTGTTCACCACCTTGTTCGCCCTCGGCCTCGTGCTGGTCTCGGCCACCCCCAGCCAGACCGACCTCGGACACATCCTGTTCGGCAACGTGCTGGGCGTCAGCGGGTCCGCGCTGTGGCAGCTGGTGATCCTCGGCGCCGTGGTCACCGCGGTGCTGGTGGCCAAACGCCGCGACCTGACCCTGTTCGCCTTCGACCCGGTGCACGCGCATGCCATCGGGTTGTCGCGCCGGTGGCTGGGCGCCCTGCTCCTGGGGCTGCTGGCGTTGACCTGCGTCGTCGCCCTACAGATCGTCGGCGTCATCCTGGTCGTGGCGATGTTGATCATCCCCGGCGCCGCCGCGCATCTGTTGACCGACAAGTTCGGACACATGCTGCTGCTGGCCCCCGCGCTGGCCGTCGGGGCCACCGTGATGGGCGTCTACGTCAGCTACAGCGCCGACGTCTCGCCCGGCGGCATGGTGGTGGTCACCCAGGGTGTGATGTTCACCGCGATCTACCTTTTCGCACCCCGCAACGGCCTCGTGACCAGCTGGTACGGCCGACGCCGAACGGCAATCGCGACGGTCTGATCGGCTCGTCACCTGGGATCCACCGGTCGTGATCGTTACACTTGCCGATGGTGACAACGCAGAACTCCGCTGACGACGGCCGCAATGCCCCCGGTCCCGAGCTCCGCGCGCAGCTGCCCAGGGTGTCGCCGCTGACCGAGATCACCCGGTTCGGCGCGGCGACGGCACATGCCGCGGCGGGAGTCGGGCGTTTCGTGTTCCACAGTGCACAGGGCCTGCTGCACGGCAGAACACCGACCGCCGCCCTCGTCGCTCATGAGATCCGAACCATCTTCGAACATCTCGGCCCCACCTACGTGAAGCTCGGCCAGCTCATCGCATCCAGCCCGGGTGTGTTCACCGAGACCCTTGCTACCGAGTTCGAGTCACTGCTCGATCGGGTGCCGCCGGCCGATCCGGCTGCCATCCGCGAGCTGTTCATCGCCGAACTCGGCCGAGCTCCCGAAGAGGTGTTCGCCGCTTTCGACGTTCACCCGATCGCGTCGGCGTCGATCGCCCAGGTCCATACCGCCACCCTGCACTCCGGTGAGGAAGTGGTGGTCAAGATCCAGCGGCCGGGGATCACCGAACGCCTCGCCCCCGACATTGCACTGCTCGAACGGTTCGCGGGGCTCGCCGAGATCTCCGAATACGGCCGCATGCTCAGCGCCCGACACGTCGTCGAGGACTTCGCCGACGGCCTCGACGACGAACTCGACTTCCGCAACGAGGCGACCACGATGCGCGAATGGTACGAGTGCCTGCGCGAGGGGCCGTTCGGCGCTCGGGTACGGGTGCCGCAGGTGTACGACGAATTCACCACCTCCCGGGTGCTCACGATGGAACGCATCTACGCCATCCGGATCGACGACGCCGACGCCGTGCGCGCCGCCGGCCACGACGGGGTGGCGTTGTGCCGCAACCTGCTGCTCTCGTTGCTGGAGTCGGCCTTTCACGGCGGCCTGTTCCACGGCGATCTGCACGCCGGCAATGTGCTCGTCGACGCCGAAGGCACGTTGGTGTTGTTGGACTTCGGCATCGTCGGGCGCTTCTCCAAGCGCACCCGGCGCATCCTGCGGCAGCTCGTCGTCGATCTGATCGTGCGGGGTGACTACGAGGCCGCAGGTCGCGCCATCTTCCTGCTCGGCGCGGTCCACAAGCCAGGCTCGACTGCGCAGGGGGCCGAGGACATCAAGAAAGTCGCCATGCCGCTGGGCGCCACGGACCTGGCGTCGATGTCCTACACCGACCTGGGCCGGCAGTTGGCCGCGGTCGCCAAGGCCCACGATGCCCGGCTGCCCCGGGAGCTGGTCTTGGTGGGCAAGCAGCTGCTCTACGTCGAGAAGTACATGAAGCTCCTGGCCCCGCGGTGGAAGGCAATGGCCGACAAAGAAATCTACGGATACATGGCGGGGATCATGAAGGAGGCCGAGCGGGACCGGCGCGACGATCGGGCCGCATCCGGCTGACCTCCGACAGTTGTCGACCACGCGCCGATAGGGTGGGACGTTGAGTCCTGCCGTGTGGCGGGCCGTGTGGTTTCTGGGCGTGGAGCCTGTGAGTTCTGGGAGTGGAGAATGAGACGACTTTGGCTGGCGCTGCCGGCGTTCCTCGGCGCCGCCTGTATTGCCGCCGCCATCGCCATACCGTTGTTCCTGGTGCCCCAGCTGCGGGTGGTGCCCCTCGACCTCGACATCACCTCGGAGGCGACCACCGTGTCCGAGGACGGCTCGACGGGTGATCGTTTTCCGGCGCGGGTCTTCGACCGCTGCTCGGTGAACGAACGCCGCGCGCAGGTCGACGACGCTCATCTCAGTCAGCAGCGCCGGTCGGTGATCGTCGACCCGTCCGACCGTCGCCAGGCGACCTTGCAGTCCGCACAGACCGTGCAGATCGACCGCCTTCGCGATGCCGACGGCGAGGAGACCGAACCCACGATGGCGGCGGCGGACGCAGCCCGCGAGTGCAACGACGGGCTGCTCACCGCGAACATCGACCGGGTGTCGGTGAACCGCAAGAGCTCGGTGCCCAACGGGACGGTCAGCTCGCTGCAGCTCGAGGCCGCACCCGAGGGCGTCAACCCGCAGGACGTGTCCGTGGAGCTGCCCGACCGGCAGGGCTTCCAGTACAAGTTCGGGTTCGATGTGCAGAAGCGTTCCTACCTCTACTACGACACCAACACCCGCCAGGACATCCCGGTCGAGTTCGTCGGGGAGAAGACCATCGACGGCGTCACCGTCTACGAGTTCAGCGGCGAGGTCCCCGAAACCGATGTGTCGAGCCTGCCGAACGCCCAGGGACAGGCCGCGTTGGGCACCATCCTGACCATGCCGGCCAGCTGGTGGGGGATCTCCGGCCGGGGCGTCGAACCCCGCGACCAGGTCACCATGCACCGGTATGCGACGGCCACCCGCACCGTGTGGGTGGAGCCCGAGACCGGCACCATCGTCGACGGGATGGAAGACCAGCACCAGTACTTCCGCTCACCCGATCAGAGCGACGACACCCCGGCACCGATCCGCGACTTCCAGATGGATGTGTTGAAAGCTCGGTTCAAGTGGACCGATGAGACCGTCTCCAACCAGGCCGCCCGCGCCGACGACTACATGGGCCAGCTGCGGCTCGGCAACTTCTGGCTGCCGCTGATCCTCGCCGTCGTCGGTGTGGTGCTGCTGGGCGTGTGGGCGCTGATGTGGTGGCGGGGACGCCGCCGCGGCGACGACGACACCACCCCGCCCGCCGACGATCCGGCGACGACCTCGTGGCTGGGTGAGACACGCGGTGAGCATTCGCCGATCGCGCCCACCGATGACGCGGCCGGCGGTGGTGTCGCGGGAGCCGCTGGTGTCGCCGGTGCTGCCGGTGCTGCGGGTGCCGGAGCTGCCGATGCGCGCGCCGGCGGGGCACACGCTGCCGACCCGTGGGATCAGCCGACGGAGCAGATCCCGCGCGTCGAGAGCGCGCCCGAGTCGGAGACCGACGCGACCGCCGAGCCGTCGACCACCGAACCCCCGGCCGGCGATGACTCGGCCACCGGGTGGCTCACACCGCCGTCTGCCGACGAGACCCAGCGGTACCGGCGCCCACCGGCGGAGTAGGCCGCCGGCAACCACCCCGATTCGCGGCATCACCTTGCATCGGATGCAAGGTGATGTTGGCGAATCGGGGTGTCTACGTCGAGCTCGATGTGGGTGGAGCCGATCGGGCCTTCGGTGCGTCCAATGGGTATGGCTGAATTGTTCTGCATCGACCACGCGATGAGCCGCCACGAGCTGCACGCGCGCGGCCACACCGACCACGAGATTCACCTGGCGCAACGAGCGGGCCACCTCGAATCTCTCGCTCGCGGCCTGCTGATCTCGCCGCAATTCCTCGACGGGACCCGCGAGCAACGTCATCGCGAGATCGCGGTGGCCCGCCTGCGGACATCGCGCACTTCTGGCCGCGCGCTGGCCTCGGTGTCGGCCGCTGCTGTGCTCGGCCTCCCGATCTGGGGCCTGCCCACCCAGCGGGTGGTGATGGTCGACCCGTCGCGATCACCCGGTTCACGTTCGACCGGTGTTGTCCGCCTGATGACCGACACCCGGCCGGCAGCGACCACCACGGTCGACGGGGTTCTCGTGACCTCTGCGGCTCGCACCGTGATCGATGTCGCGCGGGGTTCGAGTCGCATCCCTGCGATCGCCGTCGGCGATGCCGCGCTGCACGCCGGCCTCTGCACCATGACCGAACTCGAGAACGAACTGGACCTCATCGCGAAGATGACCGGAGCGACGCGGGCGCGCCTGGTGGTATCACAGTTGAATGCGTTGTCGGAATCGGTGCTGGAGTCTCGACAGCCGCATCGAGTTGACCGACCGCGGGCTCCCAATGCCCGAACTGCAGGTCGACCTGTACGACTCCTGTGGACGATGGATCGCCCGGGCCGACTTCTACTGGCGCGAGCAGCGGGCCGTCGGGGAAGCAGACGGCGAGTCGAAGTACGCCGGCCAGAGTGGTGTCGCGGTCCTCCGCAAGGAGAAGGGGCGTTCGGACGCCATCGTCGAAGCCGACAACCGCGCGATCCACTGGGGGTGGTCCGACGTCGACGACGCCGATGGCCTCGCCGAGCGCGTCCGCCGACTGCTTATGCGACCGGCCGCGTAACCCCCTCGACACAGACACCCCGAAACGACGAAACCACCTTGGTATCGAACCAAGGTGGTTTCGTCGAACCGAGGTGGCTGCGTTAGCCGTTCAGATCAGCGCCCTGCCGATCAGAAGAACGCCGGCGCGAAGGTCGTGTTCCACGACTGCTTGAAGTCGTTCTGCCAGTAGTCCCACCAGTGCACACCGTCCGGGGTGATGTGGGTGGTGAGCTTGACGCCGGGCACCACGGCGAGGCGACCGATGTAGAGCTGGCTGCTCGTGGAGGCGGCGACCTCGAGCGGGACCATCTGCGCGAACTTGACCGGGTCGAAGTCGGCGCTGGACGGGTTCACCGAGGTGTCGTACTTGCTGCCGACGCCGGTGCCCGACGACACGTAGACGTGGTGACCGGCGAGGTTGTTGGCCGACAGGAACGGGTCGTTGGCCGCCCACTGACCGGCGGGCCACACGCCCCACATGTTGACCGGATTGCCGCCCATCTCGATGACCGACGCCTGAATGCCCTGGTTGAAGCCCGGCATGGTGACCGTCGGGTAGCCGCTGTAGGAGGCGACCGCCTGGTAGAAGCCCGGGTGACGCGACGCGAGGTTCAGCGCCGAGGTACCCGACATCGACAGCCCTGCCACACCGTTACGACGGTTGTCGCTGTTGTGCTTGCGCGCCATGTAGGCCGGCAGCTCGCGGGTCAGGAAGGTCTCCCACTTGTTGACGCCCAGCTTGGGATCGGCGCGCTCCCAGTCGGTGTAGAAGCTGCCCCCGCCACCGAACGGGATGGCCACGTTGGCGCCCTTGCCGTTCATGTAGCGCGCGACGTCGGTCTCGATGAGCCAGCCGCTGTTGTTGTTCGGGGCACGCAGGCCGTCGAGCAGATACAGCGTGGGCTTCGGTCCGCCGCCGCCGGCCGAAACGATGCACACCGGCACGCTGCGGTGCATCGCGTTCGAGTAGACGGATTCCACGGTGCATCCGTTGGCCGCGTGGGCTGCGGGCGCGGCGACCGCTGCGGCGCCCGTGGCGGCAACGAGTGCCACGAGTCCGGCGACCAGGCGCTTACGGGCGCGAGTCAGCATTCACAAGTCCTTATCGATCTTGACCTCGAGTCAGGCCAGGTCATTCTCAGGGCGTTCTCACGGGATTCTATGGCGCAAGGGGCCGACGCATACCCGTCGGGAGCGAGTGTAACGGCTCGATAACGCTCCGGCAAAGCCAGGAACGCGTCGCCCCGGACCTGCGCGGATGCTCCAGACCGACGACTCACGCGGACGACCTGGGCAAATATCGCAGCGCACTCGAGACCCGCTCCACCCGTTCACGAAACCGACGTTTCGCGTCACCGGGCCGTTATCGGTTTGCTCGATGAACGGTGACACTCAGGTATCGATACGTACGCTGAGCACGATGGAGCTCCGCGAGTACCTGCGCCACGACGCCACCTCTCTGGCCGGCTTCGTCGCCGCGGGCGAGGTCACCGCCGCCGAACTGCTGTCGCTGGCGCGACGTCGCGCCGACGACGTCAACCCTGCGCTCAACGCGATCGTGGCGCGCATGGACGACGCCGCCGACGCCCGGGCCGCCGACCCCACGCTGTCCGGGCCGTTCGCCGGGGTGCCGTTCCTCATCAAGGATCTCGCGCAGGAGTATCGCGGCTATCCGACGTCGTTCGGGTCGCGGTCACTGTCGCGCCACGTCGCCACCGAGCACTCCGCGGTCGTGCGCCGGTTCCTCGACGCCGGGCTGGTGATCTTCGGCAAGACCAACACCCCCGAATTCGGCGCCAAGGGCGTCACCGAACCCGAGTTGTGGGGACCGGCACGCAACCCGTGGCACACCGACCACACGCCCGGCGGGTCGTCGGGCGGATCGGGCGCCGCGGTGGCCGCCGGGATCGTGCCGGCCGCCGGCGCCAACGACGGGGGCGGCTCGATCCGGATACCAGCCGCCTGCAACGGCCTCGTCGGGCTCAAACCGACCCGAGGGCTCGCGCCCTTCGGCCCGGTCACCGGCGAACCCAAGTTCGGGATGGCGGTGCAGGGCGTGGTGTCGCGCACCGTACGCGACGCCGCCGCACTCTATGACGCGATCGTCGGCGCCACCGACGGTTCGGTGTACCCCACCCCGGTCCCGCCGACCCCGTTCGCCACCGTCATCGGCTCCCCGCCGGCACCGCTGCGCATCGGCTACTCGACGGTGTCGGCGATCAACCCACACCCGCACCCCGAGGCGATCGCCGCGGTCGAGCACGCCGCGACGGTCCTCACCGAACTCGGCCACCACGTGGAGGAGGTGACGCCACCGCAGGACGATGCTGCGCTGGCCCGCGACTTCCTGACCATCTGGTTCGCATCCCTGGCCACCGATGTCGAGGCCACGCGCACCCTCACCGGCGCCACCGACCGCGACTTCGAGGCCGACACCCTCGCGCTCGCCGAACTCGGACGGTCGGCCGGGGTGGTGGCCGCGATGGCGGCCCTCGACGAAGTCAACAAGCACGTGCTGGCGCTGGCGCAGTTCCACCGGACACACGATCTGTTCCTCACCCCGACGCTGGCCACCCCGCCGTTGCGGGTGGGCGCCACCACCACGCCCCCGCTGCTGCAGGCCGCGTCCCGGGTGATCGCGAAGGTGCATGCCGGAAAATTGCTGGCCCGCACCGGCATTCTCGACGACCTCATCGAGCAGAGCCTCGGCTGGGTGCCCTACACCCAACTCGCCAACCTCACCGGACGCCCGGCCATCAGCGTGCCGCTGCACTGGACCGCCGACGGGCTGCCGCTGGGGGTGCAGTTCGTCGGGCGGCTGGGCGCCGACGACGCACTGCTCGCGTTGGCAGCTCAACTCGAACAGGCGTCCCCCTGGGCGCATCGGTACGCCGACATCTCGGTCTGAGCGAGGCGACCCCGGCGGTCGGAGCGCGAGGGCTAAGGTCGATCGAGACGAGGGGAAGAGGAGGGCGTGTGAGCGAGCAGCAGGCCGACGCGGTGGTGGTCGGATCAGGGTTGGCCGGGCTGGTCGCCACCTATGAACTCACCCGCGCCGGGCGCAAGGTCGTCGTCGTCGATCAGGAGAATCGCAACAATCTCGGCGGTCAGGCGTTCTGGTCGTTGGGCGGTTTGTTCCTGGTCGACACCCCGGAGCAGCGACGCCTCGGCATCAAGGACTCCGCCGAACTGGCACTGCACGATTGGATGGGGTCGGCTGGGTTCGACCGCGACGACGAGGACTTCTGGCCTCGCCAGTGGGCCCGCGCCTACGTCGACTTCGCATCCACCGAGAAGCGGCAGTATCTGCACGATCTCGGTCTGCGCATCACCCCGATCGTCGGCTGGGCCGAACGTGGCGGCGGATTCGCCGACGGGCACGGCAACTCGGTCCCCCGCTTCCATCTCACCTGGGGCACCGGCCCCGAGGTGGTACGCGTCTTTGCCGAGCCTGTGTTGGAGGCGGAGAAACGCGGATTGGTGGAGTTCCGTTTCCGCCACCGCGTCGACGAGCTCATCGTCGACGACGGGGCCGCCGTCGGCGTGCGCGGTTCGGTCCTGCCGCCCACCGACCTCGATCGCGGGGTGGCATCGCCGCGCCACGTGACCGGCGACTTCGAGATCCGGGCGGGCGCGGTCATCGTCACGACCGGCGGCATCGGCCACAACCACGAACTGATCCGCCAGAACTGGCCGACCGAACGGCTGGGGACCGCACCGGAGACGATGATCTCCGGCGTGCCGGCCTACGTGGACGGCCGCATGCTCGGCATCGCCGAGGATGCCGGTGCCAGCCTGGTCAACCGGGATCGTATGTGGCACTACACCGAAGGCATCCACAACTGGGATCCGATCTGGCCCGATCACGCGATCCGCATCATCCCGGGCCCGTCGTCGCTGTGGCTCGATGCCAACGGAAATCGACTGGCACCGCCCAATTTCCCCGGCTTCGACACCAATTCGACGATGAAGGCAATCCTCGCCACCGGCCACGACTACTCGTGGTTCATCCTCACCCAGAGCATCATCGAGAAAGAGTTCGCGCTGTCGGGCTCGGAGCAGAACCCCGACATCACAAGCAAGGACCTCAAGTTCGCCGCCAAGAGCCGGCTCGCGAAGGGTGCGCCGGGCCCGGTGGCCGCCTTCACCGAGCACGGGGTCGACTTCGTGGTGCGCGACAATCTCCCCGACCTGGTGGCCGGGATGAACGCGATCACCCGGGGACCCGAACTCGACCTGCAGCATCTCGAGCGGGTCATCTCCGCCCGCGACGCGCAGATCGACAACAAGTTCGGCAAGGACGCCCAGTTGATGGCGATCACCAACGCCCGACAGTACTTGGGCGACAAGCTGGTCCGCGTGGCCAAACCCCACCGACTTCTCGATCCCGCACACGGCCCGCTGATCGCCGTCCGGCTCAACATCCTGACCCGAAAAACGTTGGGCGGATTGGAGACCAACCTGGATTCGCAGGTCATGCGGCCCGATGGCACCGCTTTCGACGGGCTGTTCGCCGCCGGTGAGGTCGCCGGATTCGGCGGTGGCGGCGTGCACGGCTACAACGCCCTGGAGGGCACCTTCCTGGGCGGCTGCATCTTCTCCGGACGTGCCGCCGGGCGGGCGGTCGCGCGCGGCTGACCCTCCGATGCGCCCGGTCGCGGTGGGCTACAGTGTGTCCCGTGCCGATCCCCCAGACGATCCTGACGCGAAAGACCACCTCGGCGCTGTTTCTGGTCCTCACCATCGACGACGACGGCGAAGACGCGGTCCGGGAGGTGCTGGGTGACCTACCCACGCTGACGCGGGCGGTCTCCTCGCGCGCGCCCGAGGCGGCGCTGGCCGCGATCGCGTCGATCGGTTCGGCCGCCTGGGACCGGCTGTTCGACGGGCCGCGCCCGCGCTCGCTGCGGCCGTTCGTCGTCTACCAGGGCGAGGTACACACGGCCCCGGCCACGCCGGCCGATCTGCTCGTGCACATCAAGGCCGACCGGATGGACCTGTGTTTCGAGGTCGGCCGACTGGTGACCGACGCGCTCGGCGACGCCGTCACCGTGGTCGACGAGGTACACGGCTTCCGCTACTTCGACCTGCACGACATCATCGGCTTCGTCGACGGCACCGAGAACCCGGTCGGACAGGCCGCGATCGACGCGATCACCGTCGGCGACGAGGACCCGGCGTTCGCCGGTGGCAGCTACGTGGCCATCCAGCGCTACGTCACCGACCTCGAGGCGTGGAACGCGCTGAGTGTTCCCGAGCAGGAAGACGCGATCGGCCGCACCAAGTTCGACAACGTCGAGATGGACGACGACGTGAAGCCCACGAACTCGCACATCGCGCTGAACGTGGTCACCGGCGCCGACGGCGAGGAAATCGACGTCGTTCGCGACAACATGCCCTACGGCGACGCCTCCGGCTCCGGGGAACGCGGCACCTTCTACATCGCCTACTCCGCGGGTCCCGACGTGACCGAAGAGATGCTGCGCAAGATGTTCGTCGGTGATCCGCCCGGCAACTACGACCGGCTGCTCGACTTCACCACCGCGGTCACCGGTGCGCAGTTCTTCACGCCGACCATCGATTTTCTCGAGGACCTGCCGGACCCGCCGACTGCGCCCGCCGACGAGGTCGGTGGCGACACCGCCACCTCCCCCGATGATCGAGTATCCACGAGCGAGCGCAGCGAGCCCGATCCACCCACCGACGGCTCCCTCGGCATCGGCTCTCTGCACTGATTCATCCGATCACCCATCCGGCCACTCACTCTCCCAGGAGGCAGCATGAACAACCTGCATCGCGAACTCGCACCCATCTCCGCGGCCGCGTGGGCCGAGATCGAGGAGGAGGCCACCCGCTCGTTCAAGCGCAACAGCGCCGCGCGGCGCCTCGTCGACGTCAACGGCCCGCTCGGCCTGGACATCGCCTCGGTCACCCTGGGGCATCGCAGCAAGATCGATCCGCCGGCCGATGGCATCGTCGCCCATCAGCGGCAGGCTCAGCCGCTGGTGGAGTTGAAGGTGCCGTTCACCGTCAGCCGCGAGGCCATCGACGACGTCGACCGGGGAGCTCAGGATTCCGATTGGGACCCGGTGCGCGATGCCGCGGCCGAGTTGGCCAGGGCCGAGGACCGGGCGATCTTCGAGGGGTACCCGGCCGGCGGGATCACCGGCATCCGGCCGGCTGCGTCGGCAACCCCGATTCCCCTGCCGGCCGACGTGCGCGACTACGCCGAGGCGCTGTCGCAGGCCACGACCGCATTGCGGCTCGCCTCGGTAGAGGGCCCGTACTCGCTGGCGCTGTCCAAGGACGTGTACACGCTGGTCAACGAGACCTCCAACCACGGTGTCCCCATCCGCGACCATCTACAGCGACTGCTCGTCGGTGGCGGCGACATCGTGTGGGCGCCCGCCATTTCCGGCGCGTTCCTGCTCAGCACCCGGGGCGGTGACTTCGAGATGAGCATCGGTCAGGACGTGTCCATCGGCTACGACCACCACGACGCCGACACCGTGACCCTGTACTTCCAGGAGTCCTTCACCTATCTCACCTACACCCCGGAAGCGGTCGTCCCGTTCACCTACGCGGAGTGACCGGTGGTCCGCACTTGATCACATCGCGCCCTTAATCACATCGCGCACCGTCGGAGTGAATTGCTAGCGTCTACCAAGTGATTGCGCGATGCTGAGCCGCCTCATCCGGACATATCTCACAAACTACCGCGGGTACCTGACAGCTGTGGTCGCCCTTCAGTTCGTCGCCACCGCGGCGATGCTGTATCTGCCCACGCTCAACGCCGACATCATCGACAAGGGCGTGGCCGAGGGCGACACCGACTACATCCTGCGTATCGGCGGGTGGATGCTGGTGGTCAGTGTGGTGCAGGTGATCTGCACGATCGCCGCCCAGTACTTCGGCGCGCGCACCGCGCTCGGCGTCGGTCGCGACATTCGCCACGACCTCCTTCATCGGGTCAACACCTTCTCCGCGCGGGAGGTGGGCCGGTTCGGTGCACCGTCGCTGATCACCCGCACCACAAACGACGTGCAGCAGGTGCAGCTGCTGGTGGTGATGAGCACCGCGATCCTGGTGATGGCACCCATCATGTGCATCGGCGGCATCGCGATGGGCATCCACGTGGCGCCGGGACTCTCGTGGCTGCTCGCGATCGCCGTCCCCATCCTCGGCCTCACCATGGCCTTGATCATCGCGCGGATGATCCCCGGCTTCCGGGCCATGCAGGAACGGATCGACGCCGTCAACCGGGTGCTGCGCGAGCAGATCACCGGTATCCGGGTGGTGCGGGCCTTCGTCCGGGAACGCCACGAGATCGATCGTTTCGGGCGCGCCAACGATCATCTGGCCGACGCCACTTTGCGGGTCGGTCGGCTGATGGCGCTGATGTTCCCGCTGGTCATGCTGATCACCAACGTCACCATCGTCGCGGTCATCTGGTTCGGTGGGCATGCGGTGTCCGACGGGTCGGTGGAGATCGGCGCACTGACGGCGATGATGAGCTACGCCATGCAGATCATGATGTCGGTGATGATGGCGTCGTTCCTGGCGATGATGGCGCCGCGCGCCACCGTCTGCGCCGAGCGGATCTGGGAGGTGCTCGACACCGACACCTCGGTGGTCTCCCCCACCGACCCGGTCGGATTCGCCACCGAGCCGTCCACCGTCGAGTTCCGCGGCGCAGAGTTCCGTTACCCCGGCGCCGACGACCCGGTGCTGCGCGACATCGGCTTCCGAGTCGAGAAAGGCACCACCACCGCGATCGTCGGTTCCACCGGGTCGGGCAAGACCACGGTGCTCGGCCTGATCCCACGACTCATCGACGTCACCGCGGGCGCGGTCCTCGTCGGCGGCACCGACGTGCGACGCCTCGACCCCGATCAGCTGCGCTCGGCCATCGGCCTGGTCCCCCAACGCCCGTACCTGTTCTCCGGCACCATCGCCTCCAACATCCGGCACGGCAAACCCGACGCCACCGATGAGGAGATCTGGGAGGCACTGCGGATCGCGCAGGCCGACGATTTCGTGGCGCGCATGCCCGACGGCCTCGACACCACCGTCGCCCAGGGCGGCACCACCGTCTCCGGCGGCCAGCGCCAACGGCTGGCCATCGCGCGGGCATTGATTCGACGCCCCTCGGTGTACCTGTTCGACGACTCGTTCTCCGCACTCGATCTGTCCACCGATGCCCGGTTGCGTGCCGCACTGCGCCCGGCCACCCGGGACGCCGCGGTGATCGTGGTGGCCCAACGCATCTCGACCATCGTCGACGCCGATCAGATCGTGGTGCTCAACCGCGGTCGGATCGTCGGGCTCGGACGCCACGACGATCTCGTGGAGAGTTGCGAGACCTACGCCGAGATCGTCGAATCCCAGCTCGCCATCCAGGACGCGTCATGACCCGGCCCGGCGGTGCGGGTCGACCGGGCGGCGGCGCGGTCGGTCCTCCGATGATGGCCGGCCCCGCCGAAAAGGCACGCTCGTTCGGTCCCTCCATCAAACGACTCATCCGCCTGCTGCTCGCCTACCGGGCGTTCACGGTGACCGTGTTGGCCTCCATCGTCATCTCGGTGATCCTGTCTGCGGTCGCGCCACGCGTCCTCGGCCACGCCACCGACCTGGTGTTCGACGGTGTCATCGGCACCACCCTGCCCGACGGACTCACCAAAGAGCAGGCCGTCGCCGGTCTGCGCGAACAAGGCCAGAACACCTTCGCCGACATGGTGTCGTCGATGGACGTCACGCCCGGTGTGGGCGTCGACTTCACCGCGGTGGGTCAGGTCCTGCTGATCGTGCTGGTGCTCTACGTGTTGTCGTCGGCGCTGGCGTGGCTGGCGGCCTACCTGCTGAACATCGTCGTGGTGGGCACCATCCGACGTCTGCGCGCCGATGTGGAGCAGAAGGTCCACCGGTTGCCCTTGAGCTACTACGACAAGGCCGCACGCGGTGACCTGCTCAGCCGTGTCACCAACGACCTCGACAACCTGTCGCAGAGCCTGCAGCAGACCATCGCGCAGTTCCTGAACTCGGTGCTGATGGTGATCGCGCTGTTGGCGATGATGATCTGGATCTCGCCGCTGTTGGCGCTGATCGCGGTGCTCACCGTTCCATTGGCCTTCATCGCGACCGCGCAGATCGCGAAACGATCCAAACCGCATTTCATGGCCCAGTGGTCGTCGACCGGCAAGCTCAACGCCCAGGTCGAGGAGGCGTTCACCGGCCACGAACTGGTCAAGGCCTTTGGACGCCAATCCGAGATCGAGGCCACCTTCGACGAGCGCAACCAGAAGCTCTTCGAGTCAAGTTGGCGCGCCCAGTTCATCTCCGGGATCATCATGCCGACCATCATGTTCCTGGGGAACCTGAACTATGTGGCGGTCGCCGTGGTGGGCGGACTGCGGGTGGCGTCGGGTTCGCTGAGCCTCGGCGAGGTGCAGGCCTTCATCCAATACTCGCGCCAGTTCACCCAGCCACTCACCCAGATCGGGTCGATGTTCAACCTGATGCAGAGCGGGGTGGCGTCGGCCGAGCGCATCTTCGACGTCCTCGACGCCGACGAGGAGACCCCGGACCCCGTCGATGCCCAGACGCCAGTCGACGGGCACGGCCTGATCGAGTTCGACGACGTCTCGTTCCGGTATGTCGCCGACCGGCCACTCATCGAGAACCTCTCGCTGGTGGCGCAGCCCGGACACATGGTGGCCATCGTGGGGCCCACCGGCGCGGGGAAGACGACGCTGGTGAACCTCATCATGCGCTTCTACGACGTCGACTCCGGAGCCATCGAGGTCGACGGCGTCGACTCTCGCCGGATGACCCGCGACGACCTACGGGAACGCACCGGCATGGTGTTGCAGGACTCGTGGCTGTTCGGCGGCACCATCTACGAGAACATCGCCTACGGCGATCCCACCGCGAGCCGTGCGGAGGTCATCGAGGCAGCCGAACTCAGCCACGTCGATCACTTCGTCCGCACCCTGCCCGACGGCTACGAGACCGTGCTCGATGAAGAGGGCGGTGGCGTCAGCGCAGGTGAGCGACAGTTGATCACCATCGCCCGCGCCTTCCTGGCCAAGCCGACGATCCTCATCCTCGACGAGGCGACCAGTTCGGTGGACACCCGCACCGAATTGCTGATCCAGCAGGCGATGGCCAACCTACGCACCGATCGCACGAGTTTCGTCATCGCGCACCGACTCTCCACCGTGCGCGACGCCGACGTGATCGTGGTGATGGAAGACGGCCACATCGTGGAGCAGGGCAGCCACGACGAACTGCTCGCCGCTCGCGGCGCCTACTGCCGGCTCTACAACAGTCAGTTCGCCGGTCCGCTCGAGGACGAGGTCCTCGAGGATGACTCCGTTGTCCGATAGGCGGTCGAGCCGCGGGGCCCGCCGACGCAGGGGTCGACGATGCGCCTGCTGACACCGCAGCATCCGGCGCGCCTGGTCGCCATCGGATTCGCCCTCGCGGTGGCGGTGGGCACCGTGTTGCTGATGTTGCCGATCGCCACCGAGAGCGGCGACTCGGCCCCACCGGTCACCGCGCTGTTCACCGCGACCTCGGCCGTGTGCGTGACCGGGCTCGTCGTGGTCGACACCGGCTCGTACTGGTCGACCTTCGGCGAACTGGTCATCCTCGCGCTCATCCAGATCGGCGGTCTGGGCATCATGACCCTCGCGTCGCTGCTCGGATTGCTCGTGGCCCGCCGGATGGGCTTGCGTATGCAGCTCGTGGCGCAGGCGGAGACCAAATCCCTGCGCCTCGGCGAGAGCAAACGGGTCGTCGTCGGCGTCATCGTGCTGAGCCTGATCGTGGAGGCGATCATCGCCGCGGTGCTCACCGGCCGGTTCTACACCGGATACGACGAGAGTTTCGGACGCGCCCTGTATCTCGGGATCTTCCACTCGATCTCGGCGTACAACAACGCCGGGTTCTCGTTGTACCCCGACAGTCTGGTCCCCTTCGCCACCGATCTGTGGATCATCGCGCCCATCGTCGTCGGGTTCGTCCTCGGCGGGCTCGGGTTTCCTGTCATGTTCGAGGCCGGCCGACACCTACTGCACTGGCTGCGCCGTGCCGAAGAGCGCATCACCGGATGGTCGCTGCACACCAAGATCACAGTGTGGACCTACGCCGGCCTCGCGCTGCTGGGGGCGGTGTCCATCACGGCCATCGAATGGTCCAATGCCGCCACGCTCGGGCCGCTGGACGGTGTGGGCAAGCTGGTGACCGGCGTGTTCGCCGGGCTGTCGCCGCGTACCGCAGGTTTCAACTCGATCGACGTGAGCGCGATGCATCCGTCGTCCCTGTTGATCACCGACATGCTGATGTTCATCGGCGGCGGCAGCGCCGGCACCGCCGGCGGCATCAAGGTCACCACCTTCGCACTGCTGGCCTTCGTGGTGATCGCCGAAGTGCGCGGTGAACCGAGCGTGCACGTGGTGGGTCGCAAACTCGCACCGGCGGTGCAGCGCCAGGCCATCACGGTGGTGCTACTCGGCGCCGGCGCGGTGATCGTCGGCACTCTGGCGATCATGTTGATGACCGAATATCGGCTGGAAGCCGTGATGTTCGAGGTGGTCTCCGCTTTCGCGACGGTCGGCCTGTCCACCGGCATCACCGCCGACCTGCCCGCCGGCGCTCAGGCGCTGCTCGTAGTGTTGATGTTCATCGGCCGGCTCGGACCGATCACACTCGCCACCGCACTGGCCCTGCGCGAGCGCACCCGCCGGTACGAGTACCCAGAGGAAAGGCCGATCGTTGGCTAACAGCAAGACTCGACACGGAACCCGCGTGGCCGTCATCGGCCTCGGACGGTTCGGCACATCGCTGGCGCGCGAACTGGTCAAGCAGGGTTCCGAAGTACTCGGCATCGATGCAGACCCGCGCAATGTCCAACGGTGCGCCGACGATCTGACGCACACGGCGGTCGCCGACACCACCGACCGCGAGGCCCTCGATCAGCTCGGTGTACCCGAATTCCGACTCGCTGTGGTCGGCATCGGCTCCGACCTGGAGTCCAGCATCCTGACCACATCGCTGTTGGCCGACTTCCGAATTCCGCGGATCTGGGCGAAGGCCACCAGCCGCCAGCACGGGCGCATCCTCGAACGGGTCGGCGCCCACCATGTGGTGCTGCCCGAACACGACATGGGCGAGCGCGTCGCACATCTGGTGACCGGCCGGATGCTGGACTTCATCCAGTTCGACGAGGATTTCGCGATGGTCAAGACACTCGCGCCGTCGGCGATCACCGGAAAGACGTTGTCGGCGAGCCGATTGCGTACCAAATTCGACATCACCGTGGTCGCCATCAAACGTCCCGGCGCCGAATTCACCTATGCGACCGAGGACAGTGCGGTGTCGGCGGGCGACATGCTGGTGGTGGCCGGACGCACCGCCGAAGTGGAGAGGTTCGCCGATCTGGCGTGACCCAGCAGGTCAGTCCGAGTGACCGTGTCCGGGTTCCAACGCGCCGGCGATGCGTTGCTCGAGTTGCTGCGCTGCGGCCGGCGGCACGACGATGAGTCCTTCGAGTTCGTCGCGCGCTTTACGGTAGGCGGCCTGACGCTCGGCCGCTGTCGCCCCGGCGTCAGCGGCCACCGCCACCAGCCGACGGGCCCGTTCCAGGCGCTCTCGTTCGAACGGGGTGAAGTCGGACTGTCGGCGGCGGCGCGCCTCCCGCTCGGCGGCGTCGAAGGCGGTTGCGTAGTCGCTCACGGCATCGCGGTACTCCGCGAAGGCCGCGGGTTCCAGCAGTTCACCGGGATCGGCCGGCCGCAGATCATCGGCACGCACCTTGGCGCGGTGAAACGCCAGGGTCAACGGCTCGCGCAGATCGGTCATCATCGGGTACTCGATGAGTGTGGCGAGGTCGAGTTCGTAGCCGAACCAGCGATCGTTCACGTCGTCGTGCCGGGCGAGGGCCTTGGCGATGGCGGCGGTGCTCGTCTGGGTGATCCGCAGTTCCTCGGCCCGCGACGACGCCCTGATCCGCTCGAGTTCGATCTTGTCGCGGCGACGCTTCTCGTTGTATGCGGCAATTCGGGCGGCCCAGCCCCCGACGACACCGCCGATCGGGAAGATCAGCCACCAGAAATCGCCGATGGAGCCCATGAAGCCACCCACGGTTCAATGCTACCGACGCTGCGGGTGGCGCATCTAAGCTTGGGGAGTGGCCGACCCCAACGCCGAACATCTCCACCCGGCGTCTCTTGCCGACTGGCACGACTGGTTGCGGGCGCACCACGACTCCTGCGCCGGGGTATGGGTGGTGTTCTGGCGCAAGGGCTCTGGACGGGAACCACTCGACTACGACGCCGCGGTGCGCGAGGCGCTGTGCTGGGGGTGGGTCGACGGCCACACCCGCGTCATCGACGAGCACCGCCGGGGCATGTGGTTCACCCACCGCGGACGCAACAGTGCCTGGGCCGCGTCCAACAAGGCGCGGGTCGCCGATCTGGTGGCCGAGGGCCGCATGCAGCCCGCAGGTCAGGCGGTGATCGACGACGCGAAGGCACGCGGCCTGTGGACCCTGCTCGACGACGCCGAGGCGCTCATCGAGTCTCCGGAGCTGACTGCCGCCCTCGACGCGGATGCCGCTGCCCGCTCGAACTGGGATGCGTGGCCGGCGAGCGTACGGAAATCCGCCCTCACCCAGCTCGCCTTCGCCAAGCAGCCCGCCACCAAGACCCGCCGCATCGCGACGATCGTCGAAAAAGCTGCCCGCAATGAACGCCCGTGACGCGATGCCGGACGCGTCGCCCCAACCGCTGGTCGAGTCGCCCGCGAGCCGCCAGGCGAGCGAGCATATCGAGACCCGCACCCACGACGACCGGCACGTCACCTACAGATCCGGGATCGGCAGATCCAGGTTCGGAGTGACGATTCCGCCGTCGACCTCGATGATCTTGCCGGTCAGATACGACCCGGCCGGCGAGGCGAGGAACAGCGCGGCGGCCGCCACATCCTCCGGCTCGCCGAGCCGGTGTAGCGGCGTGGCCGACTCGATCTGGGTGCGCATGTTCTCGTCGTCGGCGACCACATCGAGGGCCGACGTCAGGATCGCGCCCGGCGCTATGCCGTTGACCCGGATCTTCGGGTTGAGATCCATCGCGATGAGTCGGGTGTATTGGGCCAGTGCACCTTTGGCCGTTCCGTACGCCGCGTAGGCACGGCCGGGGGCCCGCCCCACCGTCGAGGTGATGTTGATGACCGCACCGCCGTCGGCATTGTCGAGCATATGCGGGACCGCCGCCAGGATCAGTGCGTGTGCATTGGTGACGTTGAAGTCGAAGGCCTGCGTCAGATGTCGGGGCTTGGTGTCGAGCAGCGGGCGCGGCATGGCGCCGCCTACGTTGTTGACCACGATGTCGAGCCGTCCGAACTCGTCGGCGGCTGTGTCGGCGAGACCGGCGGCGGTGTCAGGATCGGACAGGTCGGCCGCCACCACCAGGGCGCGCCGCCCGACCTCGCGGATGCGAGCGGCCACCTTGTCGAGTTCGCCTTCGCTGCGTGCCGAGATCACCACGTCGGCACCCGCCTCGGCGAAGGCGACCGCGATCGCGGCCCCCAGGCCACGCCCGGCGCCCGTCACGACCGCCACCTTGTCTTCGATACGGAATCTGTCGAGGATCACGCCCTCGAGGATGCCACCTATCCGCCAAAATGAGAACACGTTCTACTTCGAAATGTGGGGTCTGCCGCGTGTGTGCGCTGCGCTCACCATGCTGTGCCCTACACTGAAACCACTCTCATCGCGTCGCACGGCATAGTCATCCGTTACCCGATTCGGGCGGAACGCACTCTCCTCACGTGTCCGCTCGTCCCAGATGTACCGAGATGATCGGGCCCGCCAGTCGCACGGCGATGACCGCACCGACCCGTACCTCGGCCAGCCGGCCCCGGTCGAACCCTCGTGAACGGACGGACATGAACGACTACGACCCGCTCTTCTCACATGCTTCCGAGACCACCAACACCTCGGACCCGCAGACCACCGCCACCACGGACCTGTTCTTCTCGGCCACCACTACGCAACAGACCAGCGGTGGGCACAGCGCCGAGTGATCCGCCGAGGCAAGCGACCGGCTCGGAGACGACAAACGCCGCCCGAGTTGATCGGGCGGCGTCGGTACGAAAGCGGTGCTCGTCAGAGGGTGGTCACCGAAGTGGCCTGCGGCCCCTTGGGTCCCTGCTCCACCTCGAACTCGACACGCTGCTGCTCGTCGAGGGTGCGGAATCCACTGGTCTGGATGGCCGAGTAGTGAACGAAGACGTCACCGTCGGTGCTGTTGTCGGGAGCGATGAAGCCGAAGCCCTTTTCGCTGTTGAACCATTTGACGGTTCCCTGTGCCATGATGCGGGTACTTCTCTCTATATGCAGTCGGGCGCCAGTCGGCGCCCGAGCGACCATTGTGGCACATCAACCACCGTTTCCCGGAATCGGTCGACGACACCTCTCGCCCACGCACGGAGTAGCTCAGTAGTCCTGCCCCGGACGCACCACCGCCAGCAAGTCCTCCCCGGAGCGGTAGCGGCGAAGGTTCTCGGCCATCCACGGTGCCATCGCCCGCGTCAGCCCGGACGCCGGATTCGCGACGTGCGGGGTGATGATGACGTTGGGCAGCGACCACAGCGGGTCGTCTCCGGCCGGCGGCTCGGGATCGGTGACGTCGAGGGCTGCACCGGCGATCTCGCCGTTGCGCAGCGCATCAAGAAGCGCTGCCTGATCCACCAGCGGTCCCCGAGCCACATTGACGATCCACGCATGAGTGGGCAACGCGGCCAGGGACTGCGCGTTGATCAGATGATGGGTCTGCGCGGTTGCGGGCGCGGCGAGGACCACGTGGTCGGTCTGCGCCCACACCTCGTCGGTGCGATCGGACGGCACGGTCAGCGCGGCCCCGTCGACCGGCCGGCCGGAGCGGTTGACGGCGATGGTGCGGGCGCCGCACGCCGACAGGCGCGGGATCAGCGAGGCGGCAATACCGCCGGCCCCGATGATCGCGACCGTGGACCCGTGCAGCGAGCGGACCGCGGTGTCGATGGGTTCTTTGTCCCAGTGCCGGAGTACCGCCGTGTTGATCTGGCGCAGCCCGGCCAACAGCAGGCCAAGCGCATGCTCGGCGACGTTGTCGGCGTAGAAGCCCGAGGCATTGGTCCACACCCGGCGATCGTCGATGACGTCGGCGGCGACGTACTCCTCGATACCTGCGGTCTTGAGCGCGACCCACTCGATGTCGTCGTCGAGGTCGGGAAAGTCGGCGACCGCGCCGATCCACACCAGCACCCGGGCATCGGCGAGATCCACCACGCGGCCGCCGGCCGACTCCACGGCGGCCACCAGGTGCTCGTCACGGTTCGGCTCGACCGCCACCGGAATCGCGGCGGCGTCGGTCTTTGCGGGGCTCACTTGCGCGCCTCGACGATCCCGCGGGCGGCGGAGGTGGCCAGTTCGTCGGCGATCTCGTTGTAGTGGTCCCCCGAGTGTCCCTTCACCCATTTCCACGTCACCTCGTGACGCTTCTCCTCCTCGATGAGGCGGCGCCACAGCTCGGCGTTCTTCACCGGCTTCTTGTCGGAGGTCTTCCACCCGTTGCGCTGCCAGCCGGCCACCCATTTGGTGATGCCGTTACGCACATAATTCGAGTCCGTGTAGATGATTACCGTGGAGGGCCGGGTCAGCGCCGCGAGCCCCTCGATGGCGCCGGTCAGCTCCATCTTGTTGTTGGTGGTGGCCGGATCGGCCCCGGACAGTCGCTTCTCGCGTCCGCGGTGACGCAGGATCGCCCCCCATCCACCAGGGCCAGGATTACCCAGGCATGCACCGTCGGTGGAGATCTCGACCACGTCGTGTGGCTCGGTCGTCTCCGAGGGGAGAAGATCGGTGGACGGTTCGTCGGGGGTGGGTTCGAACAGGGCGTCGGTCACTCACCGAAGGGTACTGCACGGGTGCCATCGGCCGTGCCGAGGAGTTTGACGGGGATCGAGGCCTGCCGCCGACGCGCGCCGACGCCTAGTCTTGAACCATGCAGACCTGGGATCCGGACCGTTACCTGCAATTCGCCGACGCTCGTGCCCGCCCCTTCCTCGATCTCATCGCCCAGGTACCGACCGCACCGACCACCATCGTCGACCTCGGCTGCGGACCCGGCCACCTGACCCGCCACCTGCGAGCTCTGTGGCCCGAATCCCAGATCCTGGGGATCGACTCGTCGCCGCGCATGATCGAGAAGGCCTTCCGCGAGAACACCGATCCACACGCCAACTACGACATCGCCGATGCCGCCGACTGGTCGCCCAATCAGCCGGTCGATCTGATCGTGTCCAACGCGATGTTCCAGTGGCTTCCCGACCCGATGGCGATCATCGACCGCCTGCTCGGTCACCTCAACGACGGCGGCGTCTTCGCGGTCCAGGTCCCGGACAACACCGGGTCGCCGATGCACCGCGAGCTACGCGACCTCGCCGACGATCCCCGCTTCGCCGAACAACTGCGCGACGTGCGGCGGATGCCCGGTTTCGACCCGGCCGACCTCCTCGCCTTCTTCACCGAACGTGGCTTCACGACCAACACCTGGTCGACTACGTATCTGCACGTGCTGCACGGCGACGACCCCGTCTACGACTGGAGCGCGGGGACCACCGCGCGGCCTTACCTGACGGCACTGGACGACGACGACTGCGAGACCTTCATGGCCGAGTACAAGCAGCGCCTGCGTGACGCCTACCCGCCGCAATCGGTGGGCACTGTGCTGCCGTTCCGGAGGACCTTCGCGGTCGCCACGCCGTTCTGACCCGCGCTGGTGCCGACGATGGACACGGCGTCGTCGAAATCGTGACAACTGTGCGGCGGTGACGGGACACGTCACCCCACGGCAACCGTCCGTACACGCCACAGCCATACGTTGCGGTGCGTGATCACCACAGCTGCCGATCGGATCGGCCACCTCGTCCGAGCCGGCGACCTCCCGGCCGTCGCGGCGGATCTACAGGCCATGCCATCCGACGACGTGGCCGCCCTCATCGAACAACTCCCGCGGCGGCACCGCGGCGTGACTTTTCGACTGCTCGGTAAAGAGGCCGCCAACGCCGTTTTCGACGCACTTCCCCCGCCATTCCAGCGTGGCCTGGTGGAGGAACTCGGGACCGCCGAGGTCGCCTCGGCCTTCCGCGAACTCGATCCCGACGACCGCGCAGAACTCCTCGACGAACTCCCTGCATCGGTCGCCAAGGCGCTCGTGCGCGGGCTGTCGCCCGGCGAGCGGGAGATCACCGGAATCGTCCTCGGGTACCCGCGCGGGTCGGTCGGCCGCCGCATGAGCCCGGAGTTCGTCCACGCATACCCGGACGAGACCGTGGCACAGGCGCTCGATCGGATACGCACGAACGGCCGCGACGCCGAGACGATCTACGCCGTGCCGGTCGTCGACCGCGGGCGCCGACTCTGCGGCATGCTCTCCCTGCGTGATCTTCTGCTCGCCGACCCGGAATCGCAGCCGGGCGAACACATGTCGGAGCCGATCTACGCGCACGCGCTCGACGACGCCGAACCCGCCTCGTTCCGATGTGTGGAGCGGGGCGTCCTGGCCATGCCGGTGGTGGATTCGGAGAACCGCCTGGTGGGAGTCCTCACCATCGACGATGCCGTCGACGTCGTCGAACAGGCGCGCGATGTCGACGAGGCGCGCAGCGGTGCCCGCGAACGCCTCGAGGAGCCCTACCTCGTCTCATCGATCCTCAGCATCACGCGGGCACGCATCGTCTGGCTGTTCGTGCTCGCGGTATCGGCGATTCTGACCGTCAATGTGCTGGAGATCTTCGAGGGCACCCTCGAACAGGAAGTCGCGCTGGCACTGTTCATCCCGCTGCTCACCGGAATCGGCGGCAATACCGGGTCGCAGGCCGCCACCACCATCACCCGTGCGCTGGCGGTCCACGAGCTCGCACCGCGGGATGTCCTGCGCGTCGCAGGTAAGGAGATCCGGGTCGGCGTCACGTTGGGGACATTCCTGGGCACAGTCGGTTTCGCGGTCGCCGCGGCCGTCTACGGTCTCGACATCGGCATCGTGATCGGCACGACCATCCTCGCCATCTGCGCGCTGGCGGCCACGGTCGGCGGGATCATGCCGTTGATCGCCCGCATCTGTCGGGTCGATCCCGCGGTGTTCTCCACACCGTTCATCTCCACGTTCTGCGACGCCACCGGACTCATCATCTATTTCACCATCGCCAAGTCGGTGCTGGGCATCTGAGGGCGCCGAGTCCGGCGACGCTCAGTACTTCGTCGGGCGAACACCGGTGTAGACCCCTTCGGGCCGGAACCGCAGCCGGGTTTCGTGAAACTCCTCGAGTGCGTGTGCCGTCCAGCCGGCCATCCGCGCCACCGCGAAGATGGTCTCGGCGGCGTCGGGCCGCATCCGATGGGCAAGCGCGAGTGCTGCAAGCGCCAGATCCGAGTTCACGAATGTATCCGACGGCAGGCGACGCTCGATCTCCTCGAGCGCATCGACAACCCTCGGATCGGCGGTCGGCGAGGTGCGCAGCATCTCGATGAGCACGTCGGCGCGCGGATCACGACGGCGGTACACGACGTGTCCGGTGCCGGGGATCGGGCCACCCAGATACATTTGGTCGGCCATCGCCGCACGCGGATCCGCGACGGCACCGGCCAGCATCCGGTAGGCGAATGTCGTTGCACCACCGTGTATCGGACCGTCGAACGCGCCGAGACCCGCGCTCAGGACCGCGTACACGTTGCCGCGCGCACTGGCCGCCACGCGGGCCGCGACCGCGCCCGCCGACAGGTCGTGGTCGGCGAGCAACACCAGTGCGGCGTCGAGCACGCGGATCGTCTCGGCGGTAGCCGGCTCGGCGGTGAGACACGGCCACAGTCGTTGGGCCAGAGCGCCGTTCGACGACGCACCGCCGGGCGACAGCACGTCGACCGCGGCGGCGATGGTGGTGGCTGCGGCGGTGGTCACCGCGGCCCGGGCCCGGTCGTGACGTTGCGCGTCGCGCGCACCCCAGACGTCGGTGGTGAGCCGGATCAGGTCGAGTCCGCGGGCGTGCGGACCGGCGAGGGAAACGATCCGATCCCGTGTCGCCGAGTCGATTCGGAACAGCGACCCCCAGTCGACCTCGTAGTCCCACAACATGTTCGCCACATTCTCGAACGACATGGTCCGTGCCAGGTCGGCGGCGTCACGCCCGCGGTAGTACAGGTGATCGTCCTGCAGCAGGGTCAGTTGTGTGCGGATACGTTCGACGACCCCGGCCGGTGCCCTACGCACACGCCCCGACATCAGTGCTTCCACCTCGTCGACTCCGAACACGCTGCCGTCGACGCCGTCGATGCGCGCACTGGTCATCCGGCCGCGACTCACGTAGGCGTACACGGTGGTCGTCTTGACCCCGAGCAGCTTCGCGACCTGCTCGGTGGTCAGGTAGTCGCGGCCGTCGTGCCGGATCGGCTTCAGGAATCGGCGGGTGTGGGTCCGAGGCGCCATACATTGATGAAATCAACATTGACCCGGTCGATCAATACTCGCATCGTGGCAGGTGAGGCGACCTCGACTCGCCGAACACGAACGGAGACCTACGATGAACCAACTGATCGCACCCGAAGGCCTGGCGAATGTGGTCGTCGCCGACACCGAGATCGGCGACGTCCGCGGCGACGAGGGCTTCTACCACTACCGTGAGCATTCGGCGATCGACCTCGCGCGGACGCGGTCATTCGAGGAGGTCTGGTACCTGTTCGTCCACGGCGCACTTCCCGATGCACATCAGCTCACGCAGTTCCGCACCACGACAGCGCAATTGCGTCCACTCCCGGACGAGTTGGCCGGCCTGCTGCGCGCATCGGCCCTGCTCGGCGACGGCCGCGACACCCTCGCGGGCCTGCGGACGGTGTTGTCGGCGGCCGGTCCCGCACTCGGGGTGGCGCCCTTGTGGGAGAGCGATGCCGATTCCATCCGCCACGACTCGATGCGGGTGGCGGCGATGACGCCGACGATCCTGGCTGCGCTGCACCGGATTCGCAGCGGCGAGGACCCGGTCGAACCCGACCCGGAGTTGCCGGTCGCCGCCAACTGGCTCTACCAGTTGACCGGACGCCGCGCCCCGGACGAGCACGTGCGGGCCGTCGAGCAGTATCTGATCGCCACGATCGATCACGGGTTCAACGCCTCCACGTTCACCGCCCGGGTCATCGCATCCACCGGTGCCGACATCCACGCGGCGGTCTGTGGTGCGCTGGGCGCGTTCTCGGGTCCGCTGCACGGTGGGGCACCCGACCGGGCGTTGGATTCGCTCGACGAGATCGCCCGCCACGGTGACGCCACCGCCTGGGCGCGGGAACAGATCGCCGACCGCCGCCGCATCATGGGCTTCGGCCACGCGGTGTACCGCACGGTCGATCCGCGGTCGGAGTTGCTGCGCGAGATCGCCCTCGGCCTCGGCGGCCCCACCGTCGAACGAGCCGTCGAGGTGGAGCGTCAGGTGGTCGACGTCCTGCGTGAAGCGCACCCCGACCAACCCCGGTACGCCAACGTCGAGTTCTATGCGGGCGTCGTGATGGATGCCTGCGGGGTCCCCAGGTCCATGTTCACGCCCACCTTCGCCGTCAGCCGGGTGGTGGGTTGGTGCGCCAACATCGCCGAGCAGGCCCGCTCGCGCAAGATCATCCGGCCTCGCGCGCGGTATGTGGGTCCCGCGCCCCGCTGACCTGCGACAGCTTTCGGTCACGCCTACATCTCGGTTCGGCTCGGGATCTGTGGACCTCGATTAACATCTGTAACACTGGCACCACAGTCGCCGGGTGTGTAGGGGGTCTCATGGTCAGCCGACATGTACTTGTCACCGGGCCGGTGGTCATGGCGCTCGCAGTGAGCGCCATCGCCGTCGGTCCGGCTGCGCCCGCGCACGCATCGATCTGCAGTGCCGTCGGATTCCACGGCGGCGACGTCGGCAGCACCGGCAGCAGTGGCTCCAGTGAGATCGGCCTCGGCAGTGCCGACTTAGCCTCGATCCACCGATTCGTATGCGCTCGGTCGGTGCGGGATAGGCGAAATGCCCTGTCTGAGTGACAGAATGGGACTTGCTTAGGGTTCCATCCG